>NZ_JARVII010000051.1:0-2935 GCF_029813755.1 Ottowia cancrivicina
GGCCTGGCCGTGGGCCGCGCGCTGGTGGCCGTGCTGGAAAACCACCAGCAGGCCGACGGCAGCATCCGCATTCCCGCCGCGCTGCAACCCTACCTGGACGGCAGGCAAACGCTTCAGGCCGCCTGACAAACCGGCCCAGGCAGCTCTTTGCCTTCTTCAGACGCCCCAAAGCCCGGCCAGGCCGGGCTTTTTTTCGGGCTTTCCGGGGGATTTCAGAGGGATGTTTTTGCTCCTGCTTTGATGGCAGCAAAGCCCGTCAAACCGTGCGATGGAGGCGTTTCCTGGGCCTTGAATTTGCTCCTGTTTTTGAAGTGAATTCAGGTCCACGGAATGCACGGAGCAGGTTCTAAAAGCGCCAGGTGGCCGAAAGCAGCACGTTGCGCCGCGCGCCAATCCAGCAGTCGCCGCGCGCCAGGCAGGTGGCGAAGTAGGTTTTGTCCGTGGCGTTGGTGACGTTCAGGGCCACGCGCCAGTGGGGCGCGTCCCAGGCCAGCATGAAATCAAGCAGGGTTGAGGCGGGAATGCGCGGGCCGCTGCGGTCGTGAAAGGCGCTCATCCAGCGCAGACCCGCGCCGGCGGAAAACCCCTGCTGGCGGCTGGCGCCGAAGTAGTGCATGGCCCAGAGGCTGGCCTGGTGTTTGGGCAGGCCTTCAAGCTGTGCGTCGGGGCGGATGTGGTTGTAGTGGGCCAGCAGCTCCAGTCGCGGGGCGAGGCGGCCGCGCGCTTCCAACTCCAGGCCGCGCGTGCGGGTTTCGCCCAGCTGGTCATACACATCGGGACGCAGGGTGCGGATGCGGTTTTGCTCGCGCAAGTGGTAGAGGGCGGCGTTCAAGGCCAGTGCGCGGCCTTCGGGTTCGTATTTCAGGCCGATTTCCCACTGTTTGCCGCGCAAGGGCTTGAAGGTTTGGCCCTGGCGGGCGGCTTGCGGTTCAAAAGATTCGGCGTAGCTGATGTAGGGATGGATGCGTGCAGCGCTGGCGTAGAGCACGCCCAGGCGCTTGGTGGTGGCGCTGGTTTTTTCACGGGCGGCACCGGCCTTGCCGCTGGCGGCGCGGTCGTGCCGCAGGCCGGCCAGGATAGTCCAGGCGTCCCATTGAATCTGGTCTTGCACATAGAAGCCGGTTTGCCTCTGGGTGGTTCGGGGCTGGGCGGCGCGAGTGGAGGCGTAGACCGTTTGGCCATAGACGGGTTGCCAGGCGTCGATGGTGCTGCTGCGGTTGGGCGCGCGCCAGCTGTCTTCGTGCTGGCGGATGACATCCAGCCCCGCAAGCAGGGTGTGGCGCAGGCTGCCGGTGACCAGCCGCCCTTGCAGGTGCGTGTCGAGCAGGTGCATGGCGTTTTGCGTGCGCGTGTCGCTGTAGATGCGCTTGAGGATGCGCTGATTGACGGGATCGGCGCCCCAGCCGCCGACCAAGGTGAAGAAGTCGGCGTAGTGGTAGCGGCCGTCGTTGGTATTGCGCGAGTAACGGTAGTTTTGGCGCAGCTGCCACTGCGGCGAGAAGGTGTGTTCCAGCTCCCAGCCCGCGTGGGCGCGGCGGGTGTCGTAGTGGTCGCCCGGCTCGCCGATGAAGCGGCGGGTGGGCAGCAGGCCCGGGCGGGCGGGGTAGAGCGTGCCCGCCCAGGGGAAAAACTGCGAGGTGCTGCCGCTTTCGTCTTTCTGCCAGAGGGCGTGCAAGGTGAGCGTGGTGGCAGCGCGGGGTCGCCAGGTGAGGGCGGGCATGAACAGCAGGCGGTTGTCGGGCACGTAATCGACTTGCGTGCCCGCCTTACGTGCCAGCGCGACGATGCGCCAGGCCAGTTGTTCATGGATGGGGCCGGTGAGGTCAAGCTGCACTTGGCGGCGGTTGTTGCTGCCCAATTGCACGCCTGCTTCGCGCCCGGCCTCGAACTGCGGGCGCTTGCTGGTCATATGGACGATGCCGCCTGTGCCGCCTGCGCCGTAGAGCGTGCCGGCCGGGCCGCGCAGCACTTCCACGCGCTCAAGCGTGTAGGGATCGGGCCGGATGGTGCTGGTGTAGTAGCCGTAGTTGCCGCGCAGGCCGTCCAGATAGGTGATGGGCGAAGCGCCGCGCACGCGCACGGAATCCGTCCGGCCATCGATGCCGTAGGCGTCGGAGCGCACGCCTGCGGCGTAGGAGAGCAGGTCTTGCAGGTTGCCCATGCCCTGCTCGGTGATCTGGTCGCGCGTGACGACGGTGACGGACTGCGGCGTTTCGGCCAGGGGCGTATCGGTCTTGGTGGCGCTGACGGCCCGCTTGGCCCGGTAGCCGCTGACGGGGCCGCGCGCTGTTTCCTGCGCGGCTTCTGATTGGACGGTCACGGTATCCAGCGTGGCTTGCGTTGGCTGCGCCTGGACGTGGCTGGCAGGAAGACAGAAAACGGCGCAGCAAATCAGACAGCAGCGGGCAGAGCGGAACGAAGTGGTCGAGTGCATGAAGCTATATGAAAAGAAAAGAAAAAGTGCTGCCTCCAGAAACGGCAAAGGACGCTCTGGAGAGCGCCCCTGGCAAAAAAAGCTTGGCTAACTGGAACCGGCACGTCGGAGCCACTGGCTAGCTAAACGACATCAAGGCTGGCTGCCCCGATGTCTCCCACGATGATCTGGATGACTGGGCTGATGCGCTGGGCATCAATCGTGTCGATGGGCGGGAGCATATATCAAACAAGAATCGTTTTTAATTAAAACCGGTTCGCCCATGTGGTTTTGGAAATTTTGTGCGCCTTGCGCAACAGGCCATTGGCCCGCCTTTCACGTCTGCGGCAGGCGTGAAAGGGCGCGATTATGAATGGGAATTGCTGCTAATCCTTGCTTTGTGGCCTTGCTCGAGCGTTTTTGTGCATTCAAGACCCTGATGCTGTTGATACAAATCATTGCCATTGCGCAACAGTTTCAATAAACTTTAAGTAATTTGCTTTGTTTGATGAGGAGTACGAC
>NZ_JARVII010000052.1:0-2791 GCF_029813755.1 Ottowia cancrivicina
GCCCCGGCCGCTTCTTCAGGCGGCGCGCCGCTTTCTGCTGCACTTTGTGCCTTTTGCGCAATGGCGGCCACGGCGGCGGCCAGTTGCGCATCGTCAAAGCGCCACGGCTCGTAATGAATCAGCAGCGTGCGCGCAGCCGGAATGACTTCGGTCACGCCCTCGGGCGGGCCAGCTTGCAGCGCGCGCAGCAGCGCCAGCGTGCGGGGCAGATCGGGCAGCTCGACAAGCAAAGCGCCTGCGGTGACGGGGAGAAATCTCATCTCAGCTGGGAAAATGAAGGTATTTTTCGAAAGGCTCCACAAATTTCTTTAGCATGTCATTGGCGCGTTTTCTTGCCTGAGATACAAAGTGCCTCAAATACTGCAAGGCCCACTCTTTTCGTGTACCAGAAAAATCCTGACCCAAATCGCATACATGAAACTGTATTTGCATGGCAGCCGCCCAATTTATGTACAAATCAGAAGGGTTGGTTCTAAATAATTCAGCGTAATGAATACTGCTGCACATCAACTTATCGACCTCAAGACGCCAATCAATTTCCAGATAATTTATCTCGAATGTATTAAATTCTTCGTTGTCCAGCATTTTTGCACATACTTGGGCCAGCTTGTAAGCGGAGATAATGTTAGGTTGCTGTGCATTCTTGCTAATGTTTCTTGTCTTGACATCAATTAATTCATGTATGCCATCATGTATTAACAGAATATCTGCTGTATCGTTCTGCTTTTCTTCAAACGGATTATCGCTACTCCACCGTTCCATCGCAGATTTACCACGACTCAGTAAGAGCATCAGAGTGGGAGATTGAAACAGCGCCATTCTCTCTCCATGGCTAATAGCCTTCGGATTTTTGAGGAATAAATCATTAATATATTCGTATTGCTTGAATACGCCGTTGCTTCGATGTTTCTTCAATATCTCAAGAACGTATTTTTCAAAAGGTTCACCAGCAGCATGCCCAGAGAGTGTGCCTGATAAAGGTTTGGGTATGCTTTTCCCAATCAGGTCGGTACGTAACAAATTCAATTCTTCTCGATTCATTTTTCTATTCCCAGCTTCGCAAATAAAGCTTCAAGGTGATTAAGATAAAATTTATCACCAGTTTGCATGTAATTATTGACGCCACAGGTAATTGCATGATGCGCTTGGACTTCGTCAGGGATATTCCAGTTGATTTTTCTGAACGGAATGGATGATAAGGGCTTTTCTGAAAATTCGACGATGCCGCCTTTTATCACTCCCTTATGCCTGACCCAGTGAAAAACAGCGGGGTGATTAAGATAGGCTGCAATATACTCCAGGCTTTCTTGGGTGTGTTGTTTTTTAAATAATGCGGTAACATCCTGTGTTGGATATATTCCAGATTCCGCAATGGCAAAACGGAAATGATCCTTGTTGGTGATTCTTTCCTTGCATGGAACGAGAATTCGCTTTGATGCGCTTCTGAACATTTGGTAATTCCTTGGAAATGCCCATTCCCAGTAAGGAAGGTTTCTGTTATAGTTATATCTCCTGTCTAACTGAATTCGATAGGGTAGCAGAGATTTATAAAAATTTGGAAAACGTATCTTTAATTCATTTTCACTGTAGGTGCCACGAATAAAGATATAATCGGTAAGACGCGTTATCCGATAAGGCTCCAGATGTTTGGCCTTGGCTACATTGATACTGGAGAAGATTTCTTCGGATGTGTACTGATCATTCAGCTGTGTTTGAAAGGCCTTGTCTAACCCACTCACCATTCCATTGCCTATGTCGCATACGTCGCCTACGGTTGGATATCGATCTGCAACCAGATTTTCATCATTTCGGGAGCAAATCTTCTCCAGCAAGCTAACTTGATGCAATGAATGTTTGTTGGCAACAGTCCATGCCGAATCTATTAAAAATTGTGGCAAAGAAAATTTCTCCGCATGTCCGAGAATTTCATTAAGTGAAGAAGTGTCTTTTTTTAGATTTCTTTTCTTGGGAAATTGAATGACATCAATATGTTCCAAGCAGCCTCCCTTTATATACCTGAAAATCATGAAAGATGAATTAACACCATCAAATATAGCGGTCTCATGAAAGCGTATTATGTTACTGAAACAGCCATTTTTAAGCATAAATTTGCGCAGGTTGGTTGCATGCTTCGTTGATATCCAATAATCAGGACATATAAATACAAGCTCGCCTCCATGCCTGAGTAGTTTAATTGATTTCAATATGAATATATAAAAATAATCACACAAGCCATTAAAATTTGCTCTCCATATTGGATTGTCATTAAGTTCCACTTTTGATTCTGGAAGCATGTTTTTCCAGCGGACGTAAGGTGGATTTCCAATGATGGCGTCAAATTGGAAATTAGGCTGCACAGAGACAAAGCTTTCATTCTTGACGCATGAATGTTTTATCAGGCTTCTATCAATTTCATAGGCCATGATGCGATTAAATCCTTGTGCCTGCAAGGCATCAATGAAAACGCCTTCTCCACTTGATGGCTCAAGAATCAATGATTCTCGTGAAGACTCAAGCATGCCTACCATGTAATCAGCAATATATCTTGGAGTAAAATATTGGCCACGTGCTATTTGATGCTGACTTGAATTTTCATCTCTATTCATGTGTCATCCTAATGGAAAGCCAAGTTTAATTTTAATAAACATAGAATGTTGAAGAAACTCCATCATATTATGGCAAGGTTTTATCAATTGAGCTGCCAGCCGCCGGGGCTGGCGCGCGGGTACACGCCCGAAAAGCGCCCCGCCAGCGCCACGGCCCCCGGCGGAATGCGCGTGCGCGGGCTGGC
>NZ_JARVII010000053.1:0-2428 GCF_029813755.1 Ottowia cancrivicina
CCGCATCCAGCGGCACGGCCTGCTGAAGATCCATGCCGTCGCTGTAGGTGTATTGCTTGAAGCTGGCGTCCATGGGAATCCAGGCGTCGGGTGTGTAGCGGGTGCAAAGTGAACAAGGTTCAAAGAAGCAGCCTGATTTGCTCCTTGATTGATAGCATGAAGCCCCCGTACTTACTGCGGCAAATGGCTTTTTGATAGGGCTGAATTTGCTCCTGTTTTTGAGGACACAAGAGGCAATGAAATGGCATAAATATCCCACTACACATTTATCACGATGATTTATTTCTTTTTCTCAAAATTAGCAGCATGATTGCCGCAAAGCTCGAAATATATAACATAAAAATACCCATGAAATTCAGGGCGGGTTTGATATAGGTTAAGGATATAGAATAGGGAAAAGCTATTAATATATAAAATAATATTATTGATGATTGTTTGTTTTCATTAAAATTAACACATGCTCCCATGAGCACCAGAGATGTTGCATAGATAATCGCAACAAATATATTTTGTTGAAATATAGGGCATATATTTGCTATTATCCATATACCCCATACGATAGGTGTAATATGTTTTCTCATCATGAGCAATGGTCTGAGAAGGCAAATCCACTAAAGAAATTTCCAGCAGCTTGCCCCATCGCCATACCAAGAACATTAAATGAGAGGGCAAGCATACTCAAGCTTGCTCCTGCGTAAACGCTCATAAAGGCTGCACATATTCTTTTGTTTCCTGTAGCAAGCATCAAGCCAGCCATGTATATTGATATGCCTGCTATAAGAAAATTAGCAAATGCAATCAATCCGGTGCCGGCTGCAATTAATCCCAATCCTCCTGTGCTGGCTCCAATAGTAATAAATAAAATAAGCGCCGCCATCATATAAATGACGCCAATTAGCATTAATATGGCCCCATTCCCGCTCCCCTCAATCAAATAAGCCCCCGCCCCGGTTTCCGGATCAATAACAATATACCCAAATCCCTTCCATCCGTGCTTGTTGATGCTTTTCTCATGCACGGTCACTTCCTTTCCGGCATTGACGGCATTCCTGATGATAAAATATAGCCTGCTCCTTTCTTTTTCCATGCAGTTTTTTTATTTTCCCAATCTGAGTATTATGTTTAGACATGATTATTGCTTGAAATTCGTTCCATAAAGATTATTGACATCAATGCGAAAGCATTGCCCTTTTATACATTTGTTGCGACGAAACCGCATCGATATTTTCGATCTTACTCACTCCATAAGGACGTGATTGCTGCAACTTTGACAATGTCTGAACACTCATTGATGCTAGGTCAGGTAAAAACTTGTTTGGGATCCAAGGCGCTACTGCCGCTCTCGCCAGTAATCTTCCCATGCCTTGCTCAGCTTGCGTAATGGTTACGCCGACACCGATTTCGCCTTTAATGATTTCTCTAGGCAGAGTATTAAATGTTATACCCCCTACGTTATTGCAATACTGACTCTCTTGAACCTGTATTCTTACTCTGGACTGCTGATATTTCTATTCTCTACTTGATGCAGCATTGGTATTCGTGGAGATGATGGCTAATGCAGTCAATACGGCTGTTGCAGCCAGAACAACAAGAGTTTGCTGATTTTGTTTTTTTGGGAGTCTGCTAACATTTTTGTGCGTGATGCGAATTTATTAATCCTCTCTAAAGATGCTGTTAGAGTTAAATATATAATACAAACAAGAAATAATGAAGCTTGCGCCAAATGACAGCAATAAATTAGGTATCGTTGCTTCATAAGGCGCAATTTTAGATATAATTATTCCACCAACTATAAATAAACATATGCAAAAATTTACAACATCTCCTAGGGAAAATAACACAATAAACACCAGTTGATTAGTGATCTCATTTTTCGTGTATATATTATATAAAACCCATAAATAAAATATAGCTAGGCAATAGCTTATGAAATAGTTTTTCTCTCTGATAAATTTTATCATTTTATGCATTCCACTAAAGAGATCTTTGGGGAGAGTCCCAGCCAACTAAAGAATACCGTCCCGACAATGAATTGCAGATCTTTAGTCGCACTTGTCCCCGCGCCTATTCGATGGTAGTGAAATAATGCTATGGATGCGACGAATCCGACGATGAAACATTTGACAAGCATGTCGAAAGAGGAGTCGTATATAGCAGCCATTGTGCCTAGATATGAAGCACAAAATACCAAATAAGGCAATATAATCCACTGCATTGCATTTAGATAAGCAGTAATTGCTGCTGGAGAAGGATTTTGGCCAAGAGTCATTGATAAATGAAGGACGGCTGTTCCTGCCAAGCTTCCTAATGCAGTGGCAATGCCTCCATTCCCACTCCCCTCAATCAAATAAGCCCCGGCCCCCGTCTCCGGATCAATAACAATATACCCAAACCCCTTCCATCCGTGCTTGTTGATGCTTTTCTCATG
>NZ_JARVII010000054.1:0-2398 GCF_029813755.1 Ottowia cancrivicina
CGGCAAGCGCCGCCGAAAGCGCCCCGGAGCGCGCCGAACTCATCACCCTGCCCGAGCCGCGCCGCCTGCGCCGCCTGCTGGAGGGGCAGTGGGCCGCTCTGGCCGGACAGGCTGCGGCTTGCTTGGCGCAAGGCGGGGCATTCCGTGACTTGCTGCGGCTGAAGAAACGGCGAAGGAAACGGCGGAGCGGATGGGCGCAGTTGAAAAAGCGCAACACCTGCCGCGCCCTGCGCGCCTGCCCCGGCGCCGCAGGGGAAAAGAGGCCCGCGCAGGCGCGGACAGGCGCGGGCAAATTGCAACATCGTGTTTTTACGGGGGCTTGGCCTATTGGCGGGCGGCCAGGACTGTGATTTAATTCACACCGTTTTCGCGCCCTGTGAAGGGTCTTGTTTTCACTATTTTCCCTGATTTGAAAGGCAATTCAAATGAAAAAGAATCTGCTGGCTTTGGCCGCTTTGACGCTTGTTTCCGGCGCTGCACTCGCCCAGTCTTCGGTCACGCTTTATGGCGTGGCGGACGTGGGGATTGGGAAAGAAGCGGGTCAAAAAATCGGGATGATTAGTGGCCGTATAGTTAATCACACTACCAGCTACATTGGTTTTCGAGGGATTGAAGATTTAGGGGGCGGTCTTAAGGCGGGCTTCAAATTGGAGCAGTATGTCAATCTTGAAGATGGCGCGGTAATTCAACCAAATCACCAGCTTCTTAAAACAAATTATGCCCGGGCGGCCAACTTGTGGTTGGAAGGTGGTTTTGGGCGATTCAAAATGGGGCAATCTGTTACTCCAAGTCATAGTGCTATAGTTGCCTGGAATATTTTTGGCGATGTGAATTATTCCTCCTCGATTGAACGTTATGCTTCTGTTGGACAGGCATCGCGCTCTAGTAGTCAATTTAGCTACAAAACTCCTGTGTTTGGTGGCTTTAGCGCTGAAGTTGCCTTTATAACCAAAGCCGACAATAATAATAAAGCGAAATATGACCTTAATCTGATGTACGACAATGGTCCACTAGTTGCTGCTGCTGCGTACAATAAAACTAAAGACAGTAAAGCAAATTATGCGTTAGGTGCCAAGTACAATTTTGGCATGTTTGCTCTTTCTGTTGGTTACTACGATACGCGCGACCAAATATTTCCAGCTCTTCCTGCTGGTTCTAAAACTCGTATGGCAGGGTATAGTGTTGGCGGTTCTGTGGATTTTGATAATATAACATTGGCACTTGAGTTGCAACGCCAGCATAAGAGTGAATATGCGCTGCAGAATGTGACTTATAAGCTCAAAAAATATACGGAGGGCACGTTTGCTGCGAAGTATGCGCTTTCTAAGCGTACCTTTATTTATGCGGATTATTTGCGCCTTGAAGGTGGAAATAATTATGGTGTAGGTATTCAGCATCGCTTCTGATTCTGAAATGTAGCGGAGGAGTAGCCAATGGTTCTTGGAAGGATTGTAACTCAAGCAACTACGACAACTACTTCTTCGCGAGATATAAGACACGATGTAAATAATGTTACCAATGAAGGTCCGGCAGGTGACTCTGGTCGTGCTTCTAATCCGCTTTCGGGCGGATCTACTTCTGATAATGCAATAACTCAATTTGGCAGAGAAAACTTTAATGAGGTTACGCATGACAGCCATTTAGGTGGCCAAAATGGTAATTTGACTGACCTTGGCGAAGGGGGAAACGGCTTTTCTTCCAATGGTGGTAATGTTGGCAGTTCCTTCGTAAACCACAGCAGCTTTGCCGCAGGCCAATCGGGCGGCGCGCCCTACGCCTCCTCTTTAAGCGCCCTCTCCACCTCCCTGCTGAACATGGGCCTGCCCGCCTTCGCGGCGCTGCCCACTTTCATCCCCAGCTTTGAACCCAAGCGCGATAGCGAGCCGCCGTATCGCCCGCAGGTTCAACCCCAGCCCCCTCAGCCCCAGCCGCGCCCCGAGGCGCAACCCGCCGTTCAGGCCCAGCAGACTGCCACGCAAGCGGCAACAACCCAAGCCGCCACGCGGGCCGAAGCGCAGGCTGCCAGCACACAAGCGGCCAGCGTGCGCCAGCAGGAAGCGCGCGCTCCTGCCGGGCAAACGCCCACGCCCCAAACGGCCACGCAAGCCGCCCTTCAGGCCCAGCGCCTCACGCCCGCCGCCTTGGCGGCCATCACCCGTACGCTGGCCGCGCACCAGCAGCAAGCGGCCCGCATGGGCGCTTTGCTGATGGCCGCCGCAGGCATGGCCCAGCCTTTGGCCGTGCAGCAGGCGCAGCGCCAGCTGCTGGCGCAAGCGCTGGCGCTGGCCCTGCTGGCGGGCAAGGGCCAGGCCAGCGCGGCAGACATGGCCTTGCTCAACGCCACGCGCCAAAGCGCCATAGCAGCCCTCACGGCGGGCCTGCAAGCCAAAAACGCCAA
>NZ_JARVII010000055.1:0-2396 GCF_029813755.1 Ottowia cancrivicina
CAGATCAACGACAAGCCCGAGCTGAAGCAGAACAACAAAAGCGCGGCGCAAAACCGCTGGATTGCCTACAACAAGATGAGAGGCCAATACGCCAGTGCAATGGAGCATGCGGCGCCGGAGGTGTTCTGGGTGGATAAAACGAAGTGCAGCTACGCAAACAGCAATGGGCAAATAGAAAACCCAACGCTGAAGCCATGTGCGGAAGGCATATCCGCCTTGAAGGCCATTGCCATCGCGCAAGCCGAAGGGCAGAAGATTCACACGATTAACAAAGCCAACGCGCAGACGGCGCTGCAAAAGTTGCCCATAGGCGGAGAAGTGGGCAGTGAAATCAGGAATACCGTCAATGCCGGAAAGGAAGTGACCGTGCATGAGAAGAGCATCAACAAGCACGGGTGGAAGGGGTTTGGATATATTGCTATTGATCCGGAAACCGGGGCCGGGGCTTATTTGATTGAGGGGGCGGTAATAGATGTGTAATTTTTGCCATCATATTTGCAATCGTGGTAGCTACAATAATTTTAGCAGTGTTTGCCCCATTGCTAATAACTATATTTTCTGCCATTGCCGCAGTCACAGGGATCTTCACAGCAGCTGCTATATCTGTTATCCTTTCTGGACTGGCATTATGGATAAGCGCAGAAAAAAATCTCAATGATAATCCTTGCGCGCAAATGCTCTTTCAAACATTGGCCACATCAATGATTACGCTTCCAGTCGGAGTGACTGCCAAGGTTGCCAAGCAGATACTTAGTTTAGTCCATCTGGAAGGCGCTTTTTGGGGAACAACTGTTGGTGCTGCATCAGGCGCGAAAGCCTGCTTCGCTTCTTGAGGTGTAAAATGGCTAAAGATATGCTTGATATCATAACCTTGGCGTCCTTTTTACTTGTCTTCTACTTTGCCAAGTTGAAAAATCACAAGCTCTCCATAGTATTATCAATATTGGTTATTGGAAGTTATTCGTTATTTTTGCTGGTGTTCGTAGGATATTACAACGAAAAATTATTCATCAAACTGATGTATATATTATTAATGGCCTTCTCATATCATATAATGCGAATTAATAAGAATTAATGAGCACATGTATGCTATGTGCCTGAAGAATTTTATTCGTGATATTATAGGCTAGGAGGCGAGGTTTATTTCTTTTGAGTGCCTGCTTGGATATATCTCTAACATTTGGCACCATATACGCTCTTGGTTATACTATGGTGAACAAGGCATGGAAAATTACTGGCGAGAGCGGCAGTAGCGCCTTGGATTCCAAACAGGTTTTACCTGACCTAGCATCAATGAGTGTTCAGACATTGTCCAAGTTGCAGCAATTACGTCCTGATGGAGTGAGTAAGATCTGAAATATCGATGCGGTTTCGTCGCAACAAATGTATAAAAGGGTAATGCTTTCGCATTGATGTCGATAATCTTTATGGAACGAATTTCAAGCAATAATCATGTCTAAACATAATACTCAGATTGGGAAAATAAAAAACTGCATGGAAAAAGAAAGGAGTAGGCTATATTTTATCATCAGGAATGCCGTCAATGCTGGCAAGGAAGTGACCGTGCATGAGAAAAGCATCAACAAGCACGGGTGGAAGGGGTTCGGGTATATTGTTATTGATCCGGAAACCGGGGCCGGGGCTTATATCATAGAAGGGAGTGGGAATGGGGGATGGCTTGCTTTGGCAAATAATTACCTGATTTTGTATGGCCTAATGGCTTGGGAAAAAATTCGCCAAGACAGGATCGCCCTACAATCCATCACAGGCCAGCTTAATGCCAACTATCGGGAAACTGAGCATTTCTTATATGCACTTCAGCATCTTACGCCTGAACAAGGGTGGCTTGTTAATGCAATAGCTACAGAGGGATATTGGATTGTAAAAGCGTTGTCCAACCTAATACTCCAGGGATATTTACCATTCAAAGGTAGTCCGGTGACTTGGGATCAGCTGATTGCCGGCCTATATGGTGGATATTGAGCAAATTTTGGATGTGCAGGGATTCGTCAATGAAAAGAGTTTGGGCATTTTTTTTGATACTTCTATTCGCTGTTTATTTGGTCTATCAGATCAAATCAGAACATGATGAAATCAGGGAGATTTGCAGCAATTCGTTAGAATTAAAAATATCCGAACTAAGTGTCCGATCAAGCAATAAGAATCTAAAATTTTCATTTAGCGATGGTACAGGTTTGATCTATGGATTAAAAACGTTTGGTCGAGTTGCGTGTTTAATAAAATATGATCTAGACGTAGTTACGAGCGCAGAATTTAGTGCTGTTGATTGAGAGTCTGGCTATGGACATAGGCCACTTGCGGCATGTGCGCTGGGTGAAAGATGATGATCCCAAGAGCCAGATCAACGACAAGCCCGAGCTGAAGCAGAACAACAA
>NZ_JARVII010000056.1:0-2299 GCF_029813755.1 Ottowia cancrivicina
GCCGTCAATGCTGGCAAGGAAGTGACCGTGCATGAGAAGAGCATCAACAAGCACGGATGGAAGGGGTTTGGCTATATTGTGATTGATCCGGAGACGGGGGCCGGGGCTTATTTAATTGAGGGGAGTGGAAATGGGGCATGGCTGGCTGGTTTAATATTTGGTGTTTTATTAGGGCTGGAATTTTCCATATTTGTAGCTTCCGCTGCACTTGCAGCAATAGGGCCATCGATCGTAATAGCTTTAGTAAGTGCTTTAGCAATTGTTATAACCACTGCCATTGCAGCTGTAGTTCTACATTCTTATCAACTTGATAAAAAAGCAGGTGAATGTTTTTTAGGGGGACTTGCTTTTGGATTAAATTCGGCAGCCCTAAAAGTTCCCGCAATAATTATGCTGCTGTTAAATATATTCATCGAGACATCTATTGAAACAAGAGGATGGCAAGCGTGCAGTCGAGAGTAAATTGTGAGCGCATTTGTGCATTGAATAAAATATCATGGAACTTTTAGATCCTCTTGTTAAAATAAAAATATCAGCAGTTTTTTCTGCCTTAACTGCGTTAGCATGCATAATTATTTATGGATGTGGAAAAGATAAGAAACCGATTATTTTTCTATGGCTATGGATGCCAGCATATGCCACCATGTGGTGCATCGATTTCGCAACGAGCAATATCATGTTTTATGGAGTCTCATCTATCATATGGAGTACTTCAGGCACCATTTATTTTTGGTTCTATAAAAATAGAAAAATAAATATTTTTATTGCTATAATAACTAGTTGCGTAGCGCTGTGGCATATAGCGAATTTTCTATACTTATATCCTTAGACAGTATTATTGGGGTTATCATAGGAATATTGCTATTCGTTTCTTTAATGAAAGGGAAATACATCCCCGCCATATAGAAAACCATTATGAGCAAATTGCTGCTTCTATCGTCATGTGCGTTGGTCGTCATACTCATTAACTTATGGGTTAGGTACAATATTATGAACGCCGAACTTTTCATAGACGCAGATCGTATTTCATATAAAACAGAGTATTTGTTTACGGTTATTGATTTGCGTGACGTGGATTCCGTATCCCTCAAAAAATCCATCCTGGGAGAGAAGCTCGTATTAATTGGAAGCTTTTCTATTGATCTCAAGAATTTTGGAAAGCAAAAGCGGAAAGTCTTGGAGATTCACAAATCAAAAAATTTTGATATTTATCATGTATATAATTTTTTGAAGAAAAATATTCGTCCTATAATGCAAACAGATGAATGAAGTCTAGAACTGCCGCATAGGCGGCGTGAATTATTGCGCAATTAACCATGCAAAGTTAATCAAGATTTTTAGCAATCGGCACCGTGCACGATTTCGCTCTTGGCTATACCATGCTTGGGCTTGATGCCGCCATTGCTTCAAAAGCCTCGTCTGCCTTTATTGGCCCTATACTGGCGGCGCTCGTTCTTGAGCTGGCGTCAATCGCAGTAATATGGCAGGCTTATGGAGCATTGTATGGCGATAAAGCTCAACAATGTTTTGCCACCGGTATTGGCTTAGGGCTAGCAAGTGCAAATGTCGCTATAGCAATCTTGGGAAAATTAGCGGGACCTCCTCTTCCGGGAGGAACTATTACAGTAGCATCGACCCTTTTAATAATTGCAGTGATATCTTCAAATACACCAACAGAGACCTCAAGCAATTGTTTTAAATAAGTGCAACATGAATAACCTCTGGGATTTAAATAATCATTCCGTAAATATACTGCTACTGATTGCGATTCATTTATATATTTTTATAGTGACATCTATCGTGACTACATATAAAATAACCAAAAATATTAAAAAGGCGCTACTAACAACCTTGCAAGAATCAAAAGCGCCTATGATTAGCGAGGCGTCCATCTCAATTTACGCAATTAGAATTATTTTTGGGGTTAATATCAATATTAGTTATATATATGAGATCCTATTTACATTATTTTCTTGCTTTATTATTATAAATGGCAATATGGGTAAATTTCATTTTAATACTAGAATATTTTTGACTGGTCAAATTATTCTCGTTGCATTTATTGGTTGCATATTGTTTGCAGATTTATTAATGTAGTTTCAATGTGGAATTTTATGTGCTCATAAATCATCGGGGCGTCACGTTCCAAGGGCTGAATATGGACATAGGGTACTTGCGACATGTGCGCTGGGTGAAAGACGATAATCCCAAGAGCCAGATCAACGACAAGCCCGAGCTGAAGCAGAACAACAAAAGCGCGGCGCAAAACCGCTGGATTGCCTACAACAAGATGAGAGGC
>NZ_JARVII010000057.1:0-2213 GCF_029813755.1 Ottowia cancrivicina
CCCGCCCCGCCTTCCAGCCAGTCGTTGCCCGCGCCGCTTTCCATACGGTCGTCCCCATTGCCGCCATACAGGCGGTCATCCAGTGCGCCGCCAAGTAAGGGTTTGGATGGGCCTTTGTTATTTCTGGCAAAGGAAATCACATGGTGGGGCAGCTGGCCAGGCTTGCGTGCAGGGTTTTCCGCTATCAGGGTGCGCGTGGAACCATCGCCTTGCGTCCATTCCAGCACATAAGCGCGATCACGGGGCACTTGGCTGCTGCGCAGCGTTTCCGTGTCCGCACGGTCCAATACGTTATTGGACATTACGGCGTTCAGCAAAAATGTCCGGTCGGCATACCACTGCTCGGAATAATGCGCGGCCGGCCGGCCTGCGGCCCGGGCGGCTTTGTCCGCCTGCCAGTTTTGATAGACCTCTTTCCAGGCTTCGGACTGCCACAGAGCATTCAGGGCCTGGCTGTCATCAGAAGACAGGGAAAACGGCGAGAGTGTCTGCAAAGCCATAAAAGCGGAAAAATTCTCCTGGGCCGCTGTCACGCCACGGCCCGCCGCCCCAAAATGGATTTTGCCTTTAAGGGCCTTGTAAATACTATGGTTTTCAATGTTGCTAATGGCTGCATGGAGTTCATTGCGTGATTTGTTGCCGCTTTGAATGGAAATATCGCCCAGCCCCAGGTAAGCGTGCAGGCTGGTTACCAATTTTTCCAGCGTCACAAAAGACTGGTTGGCACTGGCATTGAAGATTTTCTGGTAATCCTCCAGAGATAAGGTATTGGAATCCAATGCATCCAGCAGCGCGTAAACACGGGTGGAGTCGGCAAGTATGGCCTGCGAATGGTTGCGGGCAAATGGCTTGTCAGGTTCGGCGCTGCCAATTCCCTGGTCTTCTATGGCGATGTCCAGCGGCTTGCCGGGTCTGGAATGCAAACCGGCAATGATATTGGTGCCTGATGGGCTGCCATCTGTATCACTTGTTTCAGAGCCAATGACATTGGTTGTGATGGCGCCCACCCGGTTACTGCTGGCGGGCACGCCGCTGCCGCCCAGGCGGGCAAAAAATTGTTCATTGGTAGGAGAACTCAAAAAACCCGGCGCATTGAAGACAGTCGCACTGGCAACTTGGGAGCCAAACAGACTGGCAAAGGCCATTGCCAGGTGGCCGCCCAGGCTGTGCCCTGTAACGTCCAGCTTGGCGTCAGGATCATGGGCCAAAACAGAATGCAGCTCGCCTGTGGCAACAGCATCGTCGATTCTTGCAAGGCCGGCAACCCGATTCCCAGTCAAGCTGGGCAAACCGTACAGCGGCAAAAACCTGTCGGTTGGAAAGGGGTTGTGTAGGTCTTCCACCGTGACGACGGAATATTGTGGAACACGCGTGCCAGCAGGAGAATTGACCCGCAGCCACCAGCTATACAAGGCGGCAATCTGGTCATACGCCATGCCATTTTTCGCAACAAAAGAGTCTGTCGGAATGAAATCAGTGGCTTCCTGCGTTCCACGAATGGCGATGGTGATATTCCTTTGAGCGCCGCCATCGCGGTAATCACTGAATACGGTGACGGATAGCCCGGTGCCTTGAGCGTGCGGGTCCCGCGTGGAATCATCAATGTATTGAGTCAGTACGGATAAGTCATGGCCTCTCACTAATGAATCCGCTTGTTGCTCGGTAAATCCTGGTCCACCTTCTCGAAACAGATCTTTGATCAAATTTTCTTGTCCATGAGCAGTTCTCAGGTCTCCATAAGAAGCCTGAGACAATTGCGCAAGAAGACTGAGATTTTGACTAACTTTCATGGTTGCTCCTTAGAAAAAACCGTTTCCAGCATGGTCAGTCTATCGCCCGACACTTTGCATTCATAGCCGCCATCAGGCCCCAGGGTCGGGGTAATTCTCCCCCCCCTCCGGCTGTATCTGACGAACTCCCCAAGAATCTTTTTATCGCTGCATCTCATTGCATAACTTATCTTTTTATACAACGTTGGATTGACGGATCTTCCTATCGGGATTTCAGTGCCGCCAATCGCATATGGCGCATGTTCGTCTAGATTTGAGCAGCCAAAGGATCTTCTAAATAGCTTTTCATTTGCCGTCCAATTATAGGCGTAGCCACCCGGCAGATAGACCTTTTCATAAATATGAATGCCGCCTTCTTTCGCGCAGAGCCGATCCGCCTCCCAGTCCATCAGAAAGACACGCAGTTTAATGACTCCGATATAC
>NZ_JARVII010000058.1:0-2137 GCF_029813755.1 Ottowia cancrivicina
GCGCCGTGGTGCAAGCCGCCCTGAGCGTGCTGGCGCAGACCCGCGCCCTCGGCCCGCGCGCCCTGGCCACGCGCCCCGTGCTGCGCCGCCGCGACGCGCCGCGCGTGCTGTGGCGCTGCCTGCTCATGTGAGAGGCGGCTCACCCGCGCGTCCGTGAGCGCAAAAAGCGTGGATTGGCGCTCTGCGGCGTTGTAAGTCCTCGCTAGGCTGCAAGACCCGCCTGCGGTTTGCATCTTGCCGTCCATCCCGCTTCCCGAGCTTTCGCCCTTCACGGCCAGGCCATGAACAGGCTCTGAAAAAAAGCCCTTGGCCGCAGCAGGCCAAGGGCTTTTCTTCAGAAAAATCGCCGCACCGCCAGCGCGGCGCTGGCCGCCGCATCAGCGCGGCGTGGCGTCGTCCACATCCACGTAAGCATCGCCCGCAGCGTGCGTGTACACGGGCGCGGAAGCAGGCGCTTGCAGCGCGGGCGGCTGCGGCGGATGGGCAATGCGCTCGCCCAGCCCCATCTCCAGCCGGTCAATGCGCATGTGCAGCTCGCGGTTGAAGCCTTCCACCGTCTGCGCCAGCTTGCTCAGCTCCGGCTGGGCGGAATGCTCGCGCAGCCCCATCTCGGCGCGATCCACGCGCGAAAGCGTTTCCTGGCTCACCTTTTCCAACGTCTCGTTCAAGCGTTGCATTTCCTGATCCAGATGCGCGCGCAAATCGGTAAAACGCGACGCCTCGGCCTTGTCCGCCAGCTCGCGCTGCGCCGCCAGCTCCTTGGCGTGGCGGCGCGTTTCCACCAGCACCGTGCCCTGAATGTAGGCAATCATCAGCACAAACATGCACGACACCCCCGCCAGCAGCCCCAGCATCACCAGCCCCAGCGGGGCCTGCACGTCAGCGACGATCAGAGACAGATGCGTCGGCTCCATCATCACCCCCCAGTTGGCCCCCACAAAGGCCAAAATGGCAATACCAACCAGCAACAGCAGCAGCGAACGCAGGGACATGACGGTTTTTTCCTGTGCAAACGAAAGGGTGATGAGTTTAATGGCGCGCCCCTGAACGCTGGTCTCAAAGCGCCATTCCAAAACGCCTCAAAGCACCCAAAAAGCGCCGCCCGCGCGAACGCCACACCAGAGCCACGGCAGGCAGGGCGCGAGTGATCTGGCCCGCTGGCTCGGACGGCGTGACGGTTTGCCGCAGCACGATGCTGCAAGAACCCGCTCAGAGGCGCCATGCCACGCTTGCCGCCAGGGTAAAGGCGCTGGCCGAAACGCTGGCAAAAGGCACGGTCTCGCGCCATAAGGTTTTGCGTTGCTTTCCAGATCCATCGGATTGCCCATCTGATTCGCTTCGCAGGTCTGATCAAGCCGGTGGTCGCCCAGCCACGCAATTTCACTGGAATACCGGCGCTCTTTCCAAAAATTCAGCGCAAACCACGTGGCATAGGCTTCATTGAGCGCCAGCGCGTTGGACAGCTCCTTGTTCCGGCAGGTGTTAAGGGCCTCGCCAGACGGATTCTTTTCAATGTCGTACGGGTTGCTTCCGTCATGAAAGCCGCCTTCCGCCCTGGTTGCGCCTTGCAGGTAAGCCACGGCATGGCCGTATTCGTGCGCAATCACGTCCCAGTCAAAAGACTTGAGAGAACCCAGGTGCATTTCAGACGCCTTTTTCCCTCCATCGCTGCCAGCCCTGTGAAAAGCCTTTCTTGGCTTGGGGCGGTTGGTGACGACTTTCTTGAAAACGGGCGCTTCGGGAATGCCTGCGATGGGTTTGACATGCTCCGTCAGTTCATACAGGGCCTGGAAAACGGACCAGGAGTTGGCTTCGGCTTTGCTGATGTGGAATTTGTCTTCTTTATGCGTTTTATCTGGCTTGATATCTATATTATTCCCTTGATCAAAAGAAGATGCCTGTGACACGATCCAACTTCTTTTTTATTAATCATTTCTTAAAGGGTTTGCCATAACTTTTTTCAGCATGATTCTTTTCCACTGAGCTTGTTTTTGATTAACTTTAGAAACCAATTCCTGGTCAGTGGCAACTCCGCCAGCACTTCAATGCCCGTCAAATCCCGGTGATTGGCTCCAACCACCTTGAATTTGATCTTGCCATGCAGGCCCTTTTCCAATCGGATGAATGAAAACTTCAT
>NZ_JARVII010000059.1:0-2132 GCF_029813755.1 Ottowia cancrivicina
CGGCGAATCACTGGAGACAAAGGCAATACGCTTGACGTAATATTTCTGCGCCACGCGCTGGCAGGCAAATTCAACACCGGCTTTTACCTGCCGCGTAACCTCATTCTCATCAAGCCGCTTTATATCATCCGCTTTCAATCTGAGGACTGATATTTCCACATCATTCACGGGAATATCAGAAAAAACCAGTTCAAGATAATTATGCGTTGGCCCGCTCATATGGACTGCTTTGCAGGCATTGCCGCTTTTGATAAATTTCATATGACAATCACCCTCCGACAGCTCCTTTTAAACTTGAAATCTTCGATGCAAATAGGTCTTATAATATTTCCAAAGTTAGTCCTAGTCCGATTTTAGATACATGCCCACATAAAAACAAGCTTCGCCAGAAGCAAGGCGTGATACGCTCTGCTTTGCTTGTTTTATTCATCGCGCCGACGCACAGCGCCTGGAATATCCATTCGCACAGTCTCCGAATCGAATAGAACTGTGCCACTTCTTGGCAATAACACAGTCCATAATTATTTAACGACTACGTTCATTCTGATGATCGCGTGAAACCTGTCTGTTCTTTCCATATTCAGACAATTCTTCGTCACTGAAAAGAACTTTCACTCCATTTTTCAAGAGGAAATCTATCGCATGCTCCGCTATTTCATCATCGTCTATGACCAGGAGAAGAGGGTCTCCTTTGCTGAAGAAACCAACTAGACTATTCTTGTTATCTCCTGACGGTGGAGACAATACATAAAAGTCCTCCAAAGGAGCATAGGCCAATAAATGCCGTTTTATCTTTTCTTCCATCTCTCTTTCCTTTTGTCTTCCATTCTTCTTGGCCGGTTGCCCAAAATTGCGTAGTTTCATCGGGGCCGATGATGATTTGGGAAACAGGGCGCTGCTCGTTCGGATGTTGCCTCCAATAACGTAGGAGCTTAGGAAGCAAACGCTTCACAGAGGCTCATCCCTGAGCAATTCAAGCAGTGTCTTGTAGAGATCAAGATGGCAGTGATTGAAACGGAACTCAGACTCCTTGAGATGCAACGCGAACTTGTCACGTCGCACGCCATGAAGCTGCGCCAGCCGATGTTTGGCATGGCTCCAAAAAGACTCGATGCCGTTGACGTGTCTGCAGCCCTTGACGAATTCGTTGCTGCCGTGATTGACCCGAAAGGGCTTGTCCAAACCCAAATCAACCACCCCGTCGCAGCCTCGCCAGCCGTCGGTGTGGATGATGCTGTTGGGAGCCACTTTGCCCCTAATAATGGCTTGCAGCGTGGCCTTGGAGGCATCGGCAACGATCTCGGTATAGACACAGCCGCCTTGCTTGAGCAGAGCAAAGACGATGGTTTTGCCACCCGCGCCACGCCCACGTTTGCCCCGGATTCGCTTGGGGCCGAAAGAGGACTCATCGGCCTCAAGCTCGCCTGAGAAAGGAGACTGAGCGGCACACTGCCGAGCCAAGCGGATACGCATACGCTGGTACAGCGCGTTGACCGAGCGCACGGACAAGCCACATAGCTGCGCGGCATCCGTGGCGGTCAAGTTCATGGCAAACAGGCGCAAAAGATGTCGAAACTTGGCCTCACTGATTTTTGAATGGCGTCAGTACCTGTTTTTGCTTGGCATTTCAGGAATGCTAGCGTACGTTGAACACATGCTTGCTTCCTAAGCCCCTTGTCAAAATAGGCGGCTTCCTTGTTTTTATCTCGAATCATGGTTCCCCTGAACTTAACCTTGAAAAAAATCAGTATCCGCCGAAAGGGCCATAAACGACATCGCCATCATTCATTCGTTTCATGAATTCATCTTGGTCCGGCATTTCGCCCGCATAGATTCCCCATTGTTCCTTGACATGAACATCCCAGTCACTTGCCTCAAGCATCGCGATAGGCGTCAATATCTCGACGGGGTAGAGGCCATCGGATATCAGCTTTTCCAGCACCTTTTTGACAGCCTCCTCGTAATTGGCCGATGCAGCATAGCAACTGGCGTAGGCATCGCTCATGCTGTCCGGCATAATGGAGTTTTCCATTCTCCGGACATGAACCCGAATGATAAATACATGACCCATCTTCTGAATCTCAAAAATCTTCCTTTTTGTGATGCAATCGCTCCACTATTGCCTGAGCCAG
>NZ_JARVII010000005.1:0-116092 GCF_029813755.1 Ottowia cancrivicina
GCTGCTGGAGCCTGTCAAGCGCGAAATCGAGCGCTGGCGCGAAGCGGGCGCGCGCCGGGAAGGGCTGGCATGACGGCCCCCGTGTCCACACCCGCACCCGCGCCTGAAGCCGCCCTCGCCGTCAGGCAATTGAACCACGCCTGGGCCACCCGCAGCGTGCTGGAAGACATCGGCTTTACCCTGCCCGCAGGCCGCGCCATCGCTCTTGTTGGCCCGTGCGGCCCATTGAAGATTCAAGATTCGCCAAGTCCCAAAGCGCCTGAAGCAGCGCTTTTTGCTCTGGCAAACAGACGGTTTTGAACAATCCTTTAAAGCACCGCCAACCTTGGCCCTCTGGGACTTGGGAAGCCGCCACCCCTGACAAAACCAGCGCTTTCGCTGTTACTTGCAGCGCCCAGCCGCCTCGTGCGCTTTGCCTGCTTTGCCCCTTCCGCGTCAGCTCACACATTTGTGTAGAAGCTGCGCGCAAATGAGCGCAAAAATCCCGGGCCAGACTGGCCGGGCGCAGGCAATCCAGCGCGCAAGAGACAAAGCGCGGCAAACACGGAGCGGCAGACAGGGCGGGCAGACTCGAATGTAGGGCGCTATTTTGCTCCTTTATTCGTAGCGCGATGCCCTAGATCAACCTGCGCTGACCCCCGCTTTTCGGTGCCTGGATTCGCTCTTGTTTTAGGTGATCCAGGCGCAGCCCGAAAGCGCGGCAGCATCCGCTCGCCACGCCCGCGCGGCCCAATTTCGACGTTTCCGCGCCTGTTTGGGCAGTGGCAAGTGATCAGAGGCATGGCGGATCGATTACTTGCAGCGTTTATCAAGCCGTATTTGCCAAACGCGTGTCGGGGCACATCTGCCTGGTGACGTGGTTTGCATGCCGCTGCATCCCGGCCATGCCGCTGGGTTGGTTCGAACCCGGTGCTAACGTCGATTGCCTGATTGAGACGCCAGGCTGCGCCCAAGGTCGCAGCAACGCTCCGGTCGGCTCGCGTGCCAGACCTTCGCTTTCTGGGAACCCGTGCTGCGGGCGATGTCTGGGCGCTGGGGCCGCTGTGGCGGGCGCTGGATCTGAAAGACCTGCAAACAGGCAATGACTGGAAAGGAACAGGGAGCGCAAATGCGATGCTGGCGGGCAAATGGGCGCTCGTGTGCGGAGCCAACAAAGGGCTGGGCCTGGCCGGGCCTGGGTTGTGCGCAGGCGCTGGTGCGTGAAGGGTGAACGTGGTCGTGGCGGCCTGCGGCGCAGCGGCCTTGCAAGCCAGCGCTGCGGCGGGCGGGCGCGTGCCGCCTGTCGCGGCAGACATCGCCATCGGGCAGAGGCATGCCGCCGTCTTTGCCGCGCGGCAGGACTTCGGCATCGCGGCACCTAATGCGGGCGGCCCGCCACCGGACGATTTCCGCCAGTTCGACACCGCTGCCAGGCAACAGGCGGTGCAGGCCAACATGCTCATTCCCATCGAGCTGATTCGTGCCAGCATCACCGACATGGCATAGCGCGGCTTTGGCCGCATCGTCAATGTCGCCTCCAGCGCAGTCAAGGCGTCCATCGACATCCTGGCCCCGTCCAACAGCGTGCGCTCGGGGCTGACGGGTTTTGTCGCCGCTCTGGCGTACAACCCCGAATTTGCCGCACGCGGCGTCACGCTAAACAGCCTGCTGCCGGGCAAATTCGATGCCGACCGCCTGGCCGGCACCCTGGCCAGCGCAGCCCAGAAAACTGGCCAGTATGTGGACAAAATCCACCAGGCTCAGCAAAACTAGGCCCCTGCCAGCGCACAAACAGAATGGCCAAATTGCCCGCAAGTCTCAGCGCCCCCAATCCCCAAGTGCAACACTGCCAAGGAATTGAGAGGTCCTGAGAGGCCCTGAACCACCGAGCCTGCATACCAATCAGCGAACCAGAACGCCATGCCCTAGCGCCGGGGCGCAAGCCCCAGTGCCATCAGCGGGGAAATCCAGCGCCACAGCGGCGGCTGCGGCTACGCCAGCCACTTCGCTCACATGCGCCGCCTCAGGCGTTGCAAGTTCAGTCGCCCCCCAAGAAGCGGTGCCCACAGTTCGATCTGTTTGCCTGCGCGCGCCAGCACTTGCTTTGTGCTGCTCACTCCGGCAAGCGCTGCTTACCCCGGCAAATGGCCGATCACCTCTAGAGGCGGCGCGCCCCCAGACAGGCACAAGCGCGTGTCACACGAAAGCATCTGCTCCTGCCGCTATGCACAGCCCGGCGGCGCTCTCAAAAAGGCCTTGCAGGCCTGCCTGCGCAACGGCCCACGCCCCACGGCCCGTGCCACGCGCTGGCCCCGCTCCAGGAGACAAGACAGGCGCGGGCAAATCAAGAGCCTGCTGAGCATCCATGTGCGCCCGCCCAAAGTCCATGAGCGCCAGCGGCCGGGCCACCGAGAAGGCGATCTGGAAGGCGATCGCATTGAAGGCGCCCGCAGCACCCGCGCCATCGGCGCTTGGGTCGGGCGCGCCACGCCTTGGGTCCTCTGCTGGTTAAGCTGCTGCGCCCCAACCCGGCCACAGCTGCGTGCTGCCAGCCTCCGGCGACAAGCGGCATGGCCGCTCCAATGAGAAAGAGCCTGAGCTGTGACAGGGGCCAGGAAATGGCTTGTCACGAGCCGCTGAGGCACGGGCATGAAGGCGTACTTTGGCGAGCTGCGCAGTCCTTGGCCAAGAGGCGGCAAGGAGAACGCCAGCGGGCTGCTGCATCAGCGCTTTCCCAGGGGCACGGATTTGAGCGTCTACACGCAAGAGCAGCTCGATGCCGTGGCCGATGAGATCAATGCTCGTCCGAGAAAGGCGCTGGGCGGCCGCACGCCGCTCTGTATGCCCGGTGCTTGCAGCAGCTGAGCGTGCAGGGGCAGTGCATTGAGGTGGTGTGCGGTTGGGGCTGCCTTGGCCCTCTACCATAATATAGCTACTGAAAACGTAGCATTATGTCCTAGTGGATATTGCGCGGAGCGGCATTTCGATCCCCTTGGTTTTGCTCCTGTTTTCAATGCAAATCAGCAAGCAAAGGCCGCCTCGCGCGCGGCGCCGTCCATTGCTGCCTGCTACTTTCGCCCGCCGTCTGCCGCGTGGAGCGTGCGATCATCCCGCTCCATGACGCAGCAGCACTCCCCTGATCTGGAACGCCGCTTTGGCGGCCTGGCGCGGCTTTACGGCACGGAAGGCGCAGCCCGCATTCGCGCGGCGCGCGTGGCCGTGGTAGGCATTGGCGGCGTTGGCTCATGGGCGGCGGAAGCGCTGGCGCGCAGCGGCGTAGGCGCCATCACGCTGGTTGATCTGGACAACGTGGCCGAGTCCAACGTCAATCGTCAGATTCACGCTCTCACCAGCACGCTGGGCCAGCCCAAAGTGGAGGCCATGCGCCAGCGCATCGCGCTCATACACCCCGGCTGCGAGGTGCATTGCGTGGAAGACTTTGCGGCCCCCGGCAACTGGCCGACCTTGCTGCCCGCCGCCGTGGACGGCGTGATTGACGCCTGTGACCAGGTGCATGCCAAACAGGCGCTGGCGGCCTGGGCGCTGAAAACACGCGCGCTCTTCATCACTTGTGGCGCGGCTGGCGGCAAGCGCCAGGGCGAGCGCGTGGAAATTGCCGATCTGGCCGAAGTCACGCACGACCCGCTGATGGCCGCCCTGCGCGCCCGCCTGCGGCAAACGGGCAGCATGGCCAAGGGCGGCAAAGACGGCAAAGACCGGCAGGCGCGCAGCGGCCTGCACGTGGTCTTCAGCCGCGAAGCAGTAACAAGGCCTGCGGCTTGCGGCCCGCAGCCAGGCCACGACCGCAATCTGAATTGCCACGGCTACGGCTCCGCCGTGACGGTGACCGCGACCTTCGGCCTGGTGGCCGCAGGCTGGATGCTGGAGCGGCTGGCGCAAGGCCGGGCGCTTCAGCATCCGCATACTTGAAAGGCCGTGCTAGAATCCGTCGCTTCGCTTTCCAGCAATGAAGCGGAAGCGGGCGGGTCGTTAGCTCAGCCGGTAGAGCAGCGGACTTTTAATCCGTTGGTCGCAGGTTCGAATCCTGCACGACCCACCACAGACATGAAGCGCCTGAAGCCCAAAAGCGTCAGGCGCTTTTTATTTGCCTTGATCCGGCGCTGTTCTGTCATGTCCTTATCTGCCGAAATCACCCTTTTGCTTGATGGCCAGCCGCATCGCGTGCCTGCCGGCTCCACGCTGGCAGCCTTGGTACAGGCCCTGGGCCATGCACCCGAAGGCATTGCCACGGCCGTCAATGCGCAATTTGTGCCGCGCAGCGCACGCGCCAGCTTGCAGTTGCGCGAAGGCGATCAGGTCATGCTGTTTCAGCCCATTGTCGGCGGCTGAAGGCGCAAAGCGGCTCAGGCTTTTGCCGCCTGCCAAGGCCGGAATCATGCAATGCGGCGCGCGGGCAGCGCATCGCCTGGCAAACAGCGCCGCGTGAAAACGCCGCATGAATCAAGCGCGAAAAGCGCGTGGCTTTTGCAAAGCCCAGCCAGGGTTGCCTTATGGCAAGGCAAAGCAGCTTTTTCCGTGGCGTCACTGCGCCATCCAGCCCGGCTCAAAGCGTGAAGATTGAGGGAACGTTCACGTTTTTCGCTTTTTTTAGACATTTGGCTACGCTTTGATGCCATAGATACGTCACAATTCGTGACTTGAGGCTTTCTGCGCTTGAGGCGCGCCCAGAGCTTGTAAAGACGGGCGCGCTGTTTTTGGAAGCGCTCTTTTGCCAAAGCAGTTCCAACACATGAACACATGAGCTGGTTTTCAAAACATATCTTTTCGCGGCTGGGCTTTGGCGGCAATGATGCCGAGCGCGTGGTAGAGCAGCTCGAACGCATCCGCGCAGCCATGCTGGATACCCTGGGTGATGAGGGCGCACGCAAATATCCCCTTGTCGTGCGCCGCGTCTTTCATTCCAAAGACGCGCAAGCCCTGTGGTACGCCCGTGGCGAACTCATGGCCGCTCTGGCTGATCTGCATGGCGAGCGTGTGGCGCACCAGCGCATGTCCGAGCTGTCCCACATGTTCGATGGCCTGCTGCCCAAAAGCTTGTTGCCCCGCCGCACGCGGCTAAGGGGCTGAAGCCGGCCGAGTTTTGGCAGTTTCTTTTTTGCGCTGGCGTTCAGATTGCCCGCAAGTGCTGATGCGGTCTGTCCCGCAGCGTTTCATTCAGAAAAGCAGGCTGCCTGCTTTCAGTGCTGGTGGCCGCATCCGCAGCCGTTGGGCGAGTGGCTGTGGGCATGGCCGTGGTCGGGTCGGGGCGCTGGTTGCGCGCGGAAAAAGCCAGCGCCAGCGCTGCCATGGCCCACTTCGTCTGCCGTGGCTTCGCGCACGTCATGCACACGCAAATCCAGCCGCAGGCCTATGCCGGCCAAGGGGTGATTGCCGTCAAGCACCACGTGGTCGGGGTAGATGTCGGTTACGGTGTAGATGCGGTCAGCGGGCATGGCGATGCCTGGCGGCAGGGCGCTGGCTTCAATCAGCATGCCCTCTTGCAGCCCTTGCGGGAACAGCGTGCGCGGCTGCAAAAAGATGAGCCGTTCGTCAAAGTCGCCAAAGGCGTCTTGCGGCTCCAGGCTGAGTTGCAGGCGCGCGCCTTTGGCGTGGCCTTGCAGGGCTTGTTCGATGCGGGGCAGCAGATCCGTGCCGCCTACGAGAAATTCGACGGGGCTGTCCAGCTCATCCAGCACTTCGCCAAGGGTGTCTTTGAGCGTCCAGGTCAGCGCCACGACGCATTGAGGGGTAATGTCCATGTGAGAATTGTCTCATCACCCCTTACGAATGCCCCGCGTCATGCCAAGCGAAGCTGCCACCAGTCTGCCTGCACTGCCGCAAGGCTCCCTGCAAGGGCGCGAAGCCTTCCGGCAGGCAGTGCGCGATGCCATCGCCCATGCCGCCGCTGCGCCTGCGCAGTTCAGCCAGCTCATCTTCTGCGACCCCGACTTTGCCGACTGGCCCTTGGGCGAGCGCGCCGTGGCCGATGCCCTGCAAGCCTGGGCGCTGCGCGGTCACGGCCAGTTGCTGCTGCTGGCCAGCCGCTATGACGAAGTGCAGCGCCTGCACCCGCTTTTCGTGCAATGGCGGCGCTTGTGGAGTCACAAGATCGAAGCGCGCGCCTGCTGCGCCGCGCACGCGGCCGACCTGCCCGGCGTGCTCTGGACGCCCGCCTGGGCGCTGCGCCGCTTTTCTCCCCTGCATAGCGTGTGCGTGGCAGGCAACGAGGCCGATCGCCGCACCACGCTGCGCGCAGAACTGGACGAATGGCTGGGCCGCAGCATGCCTGCTTTTCCGGCATCCGTGCTGGGTTTGTAAGAGCCTGTTCACAATCCATTCGTGGGCGCGAAAAACGCGGGCTTGAACGCTCGTGGTTCTTGCAAATCTTCGCCGGGTCGCAACAGCTGCCTGTGGTTTACGCCTTGCAGCCCAACCCGATTTGCATTTTTGCCCTTCACGGCCGGAATGCGGACAGGCTTTAGCGGCACGCCCAAAGTGACACATTTTGCTACCCCAAAAAGGCGCTGCAATCAAGGGCGTTCCTATAATTTTCTTCACTTGCCTGCGCGAATTTTGATTTGGCTCAGGCGGTCATGGCGCCAGAGGCACAGCCCGCCTTGGCCTCATGTTTTCAATATTCGTGACTCATGGAGGTTCACAAAATGAACAAGTCCTTCGATAAATCTCTCGTTCTGGCGGCCTTGGCCGCTGCCGCCATGCTGGCCGCCTGCGGCAAGAATGAAGCGCCTGCCGCTGGCTCTGCCGCAGACGCTGTCAAGCAGGAACAAGCCAGCCAGGCGCCCAGCGTGGGCGAGGCTGCCAAGCAAATGGGCGATGCCGCCACCAACATGGGCAAGGCCGTAGGCGAAGCCGCCAAGGACGCCGCCAGCGAAGCCGCCCAGGCTGCCAGCCAGGCCGCGCAAGATGCCAAGAACGCCGCCCAAGACGCCAAAGAAGCTGCCCATGGCGCCATGAATGAAGCCAAGGAAATGGCTCATGACGCCGCCCAGGCCACTGGTCACGCTGTGCAAGACGCCAAAAATGCCGCCAGCGAGGGCATGGATGCCGCCAAACAAGCCGCTGATGACGCAGCGCAAAAAGCCGCCGAGGCCGCAGGCGCGGCCAAGGAAGCCGCCCAAGGCGCTTTTGGCCCAGGCGGCAAGTAAGGCGAGCAAGGCGCGCTGAACGCCTTCTGCCACACTCCACGCCCCTCATGCCGCCTTCTGGCGCATGAGGGGTTTTCCGTTTCCGGCCCCACTGTTTCACGGCTTGCGTGCATGGAAGAGGGTTTGAGTCAAGCCTTTTTCAGCTCCTTGATTGATAGCAATATCTCCCCGCCAAATGGGCGGGAAACGCATTTTCAACGTATCTGAATTTGCTCCTTTTTTGAAGCGACACACAAAGCCTTCGCCCATGCCACACGCTTTTTCTTCCCCGACTGCCATGCCCATTGCCCTTCAGATTGCTGCCGAACTCGGCGTACGCCCGCCGCAGGTGCAGACCGCCATTGACTTGCTGGATGGCGGCGCCACCGTGCCCTTCATCGCCCGCTACCGCAAGGAAGCCACGGGCGGGCTGGACGATGCCCAGCTGCGCGAGCTGCAAATGCGCCTGGGCTATTTGCGCGAGCTGCACGAGCGCCGCGCCGCCATCCTCAAAAGCATTGAGGAGCAAGGCAAGCTCACGCCCGATTTGCGCGCCGCCATCGAAGCCGCGCCCACCAAGCAGGAGCTGGAGGATTTGTATCTGCCCTACAAGCCCAAAAGGCGCACCAAGGCGCAGATTGCGCGTGAATTCGGCATGGAACCGCTGGCCGACCAGCTTTGGGCCGACCCCACGCTGGACCCCGCGCAGGCCGCCCAACCTTTTGTGAAGGCTGAAAAAGGCGAAGGCGGCGAAGACTTCACCACCATTGCCGCCGTGCTCGATGGCGTGCGCGACATCCTGGCCGAGCGCTGGGCCGAAGACGCCGCCCTCGTGCAGAGCCTGCGCGAATGGCTCTGGCAAGAAGGCCAGTTGCAAAGCAAGCTGGCCGCCGGCAAGAACGAGGCCGATCCCGAAGTGGCCAAGTTCCGCGACTATTTCGACTACGCCGAACCCATGAGCCGCGTGCCCAGCCACCGCGCGTTGGCCGTCTTTCGCGGGCGGCAGCTTGAAATGCTGGAGGCCCGCCTCATCGCCCCTTTGGCCGAAGACGGCAAAACGAGCCTGGCCGAAGGCCGCATCGCCCTGCACCTGGGCTGGCGTCACCAGGGCCGCCCGGCGGATGATTTGCTGCGCAAATGCGTGGCCTGGGCCTGGCGCGTCAAGCTCAGCCTCTCTACCGAGCGCGACCTGTTCGCCCGCCTGCGCGAAGAAGCCGAAAAAGTCGCCATCAAGGTTTTTGCCGACAACCTGCGCGATCTGCTGCTGGCCGCCCCCGCCGGGGCCAGGGCCGTCATGGGGCTGGACCCCGGCATTCGCACCGGCGTGAAAGTGGCCGTGGTGGACGCCACCGGCAAGCTGCTGGAAACCGCCACCATCTACCCCCACGAGCCGCGCCGCGACTGGGACGGCAGCATCCACACCCTGGCGCGCCTGATTGCGCAGCACGGCGTGCAGCTCATCGCCATTGGCAACGGCACAGCCAGCCGCGAGACCGACAAACTGGCGGGCGACCTCATTCAATACATGCACAAAATGGCCGCCAGCCAGCCCGGCATCACCCTGCCCGCCATTGAAAAAGTCGTCATCAGCGAAGCGGGCGCATCCGTTTACTCCGCCAGCGAATACGCCAGCCAGGAGCTGCCCGATGTGGACGTGAGCCTGCGCGGCGCCGCCAGCATTGCCCGCCGCCTGCAAGACCCGCTGGCCGAACTCGTCAAGATTGACCCGAAAAGCATCGGCGTGGGCCAATACCAGCACGACGTGAACCAAAGCGAGCTGGCCCGCGCGCTGGATGCCGTGGTGGAAGACTGCGTGAACGGCGTGGGCGTGGACCTGAACACCGCCAGCGCGCCGCTTTTGGCGCGCGTCTCGGGCCTTTCAGGCGCCGTGGCCAAATCTATCGTGCGCTGGCGCGAGCAAAACGGCGCATTCGGCAACCGCCAGCAGCTGCTCAAGGTGGCGGGCCTGGGCCCCAAAACCTTCGAGCAAAGCGCGGGCTTTTTGCGCATACGCGGCGGCGACAACCCGCTGGACATGACCGGCGTGCACCCCGAAACCTACCCCGTGGTAGAGCAAATCATCGCCCGCACCAGCAAGCCCATCGAGCAGCTCATGGGCCGCGCCGAAGTGCTCAAAACACTCAAGCCCGAGCAGTTTGCGACCGCGCAGTTCGGCACCATCACCGTGAAAGACATTCTGGCTGAGCTGGAAAAACCCGGCCGCGACCCGCGCCCCGGCTTTCAGGTGGCGCGCTTTAACGAAGGCGTGAACGACATTGCCGACCTGAAAGAAGGCATGGTGCTCGAAGGCACCGTCAGCAACGTGGCCGCCTTTGGCGCTTTCGTCGATCTGGGCGTGCACCAGGACGGCCTCATCCACGTCAGCCAGCTGGCCAACCGCTTTGTGTCCGACGCGCGCGAAATCGTCAAAACCGGCCAAATCGTGAAAGTGAAAGTGCTGGAAGTGGATGTGCCGCGCAAGCGCATCAGCCTGAGCATGAAGCTGGACGCCGCCACCGGCAAAACAGGCAAGCACGACAAAAGCGAACCGCGCGAAAACCGCTACGCCCCGCCGCCGCGCGGCAACAAGCCGGGCGGCCGCGCGCCGCAAGCGCCCAGCACCGCGATGGCTTCCGCCTTTGAAAAGCTCAAGGGCCTGCAAACCCGCTAGCCAGGCCCAGGCGCAAAGCAGCCGCCTTGCCATTCACGGTGCGCAAGCGGCCTTCGGCGCTTCTGGAATTGATGGCCTGCTCACGGCTTGCCAGATGACATCAATAACAGGAGCGAATTCAAGGGGGTCAAAATGCCGTTTCGCGCCCTTTCCACTAGGACATCGTGCTATTGGAAAAGGAGCGAAACAACAGAATGCCCACGGCTTGCCCGGCTTATTGCCTGACGGGAATGGGCGTGCTGCGGTCTATGGGCACGGCGGCCACGCTGTTTTGCGGCGAGCCGTCAATCAGCTTGTCGGAATACGTGAGGTAGATGAGCACATTGCGCTGCACATCCACCATGCGCACCACGCGCAGGCGCTTGAAAAGAATGGACATGCGCTCGGAAAACACTTCATCCTGCGTTTCAAGCGGCTTTTTGAAAACAACCGGGCCAACCTGGCGGCAGGCAATGGAAGCCTCGGCGCGATCTTCCGCCACGCCCACGGCGCCTTTGAGGCCGCCCGTGCGGGCGCGCGCCACGTAGCAGGTCACGCCCTGCACGAGCGGGTCGTCATACGCTTCCACCACGATTTTGTGATTGGGGCCGATCAGCTTGAAGGCCGTGCTGACAGCGCCGATCTTCTCGCCGCTGGCCGCAGCAGGCAGCGCGGCGGCCAAAAGAGCGGACGCCAGGGCGGTTTTGAGAATTTTGGGAAAGCGGCTGGCAAGTAAAAACATGGCTGAAAAAAGAGTCAAAGCGTTGCAGGATAGCGCCCGCTGCCGCTAGGCGGCCAAATTGCACGCCCTAGAATCCGCCGCTTGGCCCGTGCCGCCATTGGCAAGGGCCGCTTGTTTCATCTGAAGGGAAAGGCGCAGCAAATATGAAAATCGGTAACGTTGTTGGCTTGGTCGGCTGGCGCGGCATGGTCGGCTCCGTGTTGATGGACCGCATGCAGGCGGAAGGCGATTTCAAGCTGATCGAGCCCGTTTTCTTCTCCACGAGCAACGCAGGCGGCACGGCTCCCGCCCAGGCAAAAAACGAGAAAACGCTGAAAGATGCGCGCGACATCGAGGCGCTGAAGCAGTGCGACATCATCCTGACTTGCCAGGGCGGCGACTACACCAACGAAATCTTCCCCAAACTGCGCGGCGCGGGCTGGCAAGGCCACTGGATTGACGCCGCCAGCGCCTTGCGCATGAAAAGCGATGCCGTCATCGTGCTGGATCCGGTGAACATGCCCGTCATCCAGAGCGCCCTGGCCAAGGGCGGCAAGAACTGGGTCGGCGGCAACTGCACCGTCAGCTGCATGCTGATGGGCGTGGGCGCGCTCTTTAAGGCCGGGCTGGTCGAATGGATGAATACGCAAACCTACCAGGCTGCCAGCGGCGGCGGCGCGCAGCACATGCGCGAGCTGCTGACGCAGTTTGGCGCGCTGCACGCCGAAGTGCGCGATTTGCTGGCCGACCCCAAGAGCGCCATCCTGGAAATCGACCGCATGGTCATCAGCAAACAGCGCAGCCTGAGCGAGAAGGAAACCGTCCACTTCGGCGTGCCGCTGGGCGGCAGCCTGATTCCATGGATCGACAAGGACCTGGGCGACGGCTACTCGCGCGAAGAGTGGAAGGGCATGGCCGAAACCAACAAGATCCTGGGGCAGGGCGAAGGCTTTGGCTCGCCCGCCGTGCCTGTGGACGGTTTTTGCGTGCGCGTGGGCGCCATGCGCTGCCACAGCCAGGCGCTGACCTTCAAGCTGAAAAAGGATGTGCCGCTGGCCGACGTTGAAGCCATGATCGCCGCCGACAACGAGTGGGTGAAAGTGGTGCCCAACACACGCGAGGCCACCCTGAAGGATCTGACGCCCGTGGCCGTGACCGGCACGCTGCAAATTCCCGTGGGCCGCATCCGCAAAATGAACATGGGGCCGCAATACCTGGGCGCTTTCACCATTGGCGACCAGCTGCTGTGGGGTGCCGCCGAGCCGCTGCGCCGCATGCTGCGCATCCTGTTGGAGCAATAAGCACCTTCACGCACCAGCCTGGCTGGTGGCGGGCCGGGAAACGTTACGTTGCCAGACCACAACAAGAACATGTGCATTTTTGCGCATATGGTTTGTTAGATAACGTTACCGCGTGTCTCGCCTTGTCAGGCACAAATGATGATGCTATGGTTAATTCCCTTCGCGGTCCCGAAGGGTTGGGCACGCAAAAAACAGAACGACTGAAGCCGCGCGAGCGGAATTCCGACGACAAATTCCGACAACATGCACAAACTGAACATGACACCGTGGAAACAAAAAACACTGGCCGCAGCCGCCACGCTGGCGCTGGCAGGCCTGAGCCTTGATGCCAGCGCCTTCGCGCTGGGCGCCGTCACGGTGCACTCTCACTTGGGCGAGCCGCTGCGCGCCGAAATCGAAGTGCCCCAAATCTCGGAAGCCGAGGCCAAAACGCTGCAAGCCACGTTGGCCTCGCCCCAGGCCTTCCAGGCTGCTGGCGTGGAATACAACCCGGCTGTCGTGGGCGTGCGCGTCACCCTGCATCAACGCAAAAACGGCCAGTCTTACCTGCGCCTGGTCGGCACGCGCCCCGTGAACGAGCCGTTCCTGGGCATCGTCATTGAAAGCTCCTGGTCCAACGGCCGCGTGGTGCGTGACTACACCATGCTGATTGACCCGGCAGACCCCGGCAAGCGCCAGACGGCAGAAGCCAATCAGGCCCAGACGTCAGCCTCAAAAAATGGAGGGGCCAAGCCTGCTGTGGCTGAGCAGGTGACATCGGCCCGCCCTTCCAAAGCCAACCGCTCTTCCAGGACCGCCGCCGCTTCGGGTGACGGCGAGACCGTCACCGTCCGCCGTGGCGATACGGCTTATGGCCTGGTTGCCTCCATCACGCCCCAAGGCATCTCCCTTGATCAGATGCTGGTGGCTTTGCAGCGCGCCAATCCGCATGCTTTCATCCGGGGCAATGTCAATCTGCTCAAGGCGGGCGCTGTCGTCACGCTGCCTACTGAAGAGCAGGCCAGCGCCATCACCCGCAGCGCCGCGCGCCGCGCCGTGGTGGCCCAGAGCCGGGATTTCCATGCTTACCGCTCCGGCCTTGCCAGCCACGCGCCCCGCACGGCAACGGCGTCTGCTGGCCGCAGCGACAGCGGCGCCGTGCAAGCCCACGTGCAAGAGGCTCAGCCCCGCCAGTCCAGCGGCGACAACCTGATCCTGACACGTGGCAAGACACGCGCCCAGGCTGAAGAACGCATTGCGCAGAACCGCCAGGCGCGCGAAAACAACGAGCGCGAAGCGGAGCTGAAACGCAATATCGACCAGCTCAAGCAACTGCAAACCGCTGCGGCAGGCACTGCGGCTGCACCGGGCGGCGGCGAGCCAGCCGCGCCATCCGCCGCACCTCAAATCAACGTGCCCGCCACTGCGCCTGTGGTTGAGTCAACGCCGCCTGCTGCGCCGCCGCCTGCTCCCGCCGCAGTTGAACCCCAGCAGCCGCCTGCCACGCCAGTTCCGCCTTCGCCTGTGGCCGCCACGCCAGAAGCGCCGCCCGCGCCGCCAGTGGCCGAACCGCCTGCGCCGCCAGCAGCGGAAACAACGCCTGCCGAGCCGCCTGCGCCCCCGCCCCCCCCGCCAGAGCAGCCTCCGGCACCGGTCACGCCGCCTGCGCCAGTTGTGGCCGAAGAGCCTTCCATGCTTGATTCGCTGCTTCAGGAACCTCTCATTCCGGGCATCGGCATCGGTCTGCTTGCCCTGCTGGCGGGCCTTGGCTTCTACAAAATCAGGCAGTCAAAAAAAAAGGCGGCGCCGCTCGATAGCGGGTTGAGCGAAAGCCGGCTGCAACCTGACTCCTTCTTCCACAGCAGCGGCAGCAGAACGGACAGCCGCAACAGCGACTCATCCGCCATGTCCGGCCAGACCTCCATGGCCTATTCGCCCAGCCAGCTTGACGCGGCGGGCGATGTGGATCCCGTGGCCGAGGCCGACGTCTATCTGGCCTATGGCCGCGACATGCAGGCCGAAGAAATTCTGAAAGAAGCCCTGCTGACGCATCCCACCCGGGTTTCCGTGCATCGCAAGCTGGCTGAAATCTATGCCAAGCGGCGCGACGCCGCCGCGCTGGAAGACATTGCCACGCAAGCCTATCCGCTGACCAATGGGCGCGGCAGCGACTGGGACGCCATCTGCGTTCTGGGCAACGAAGTGGACCCCGGCAACGGCCTGTACAAGCCAGGCGGCAAGCCAGGCGCCAGATCCGCCGCTGCGCCTGCCGCCGCTGCCAGCAACTATGGCGCCGACACCGAGCCGCAGGTAACGGCGCAGGCCAGCCCGCAGCCCGCAGCTTCTGCGGCGCCGGCCCCAGCCGTCAGCTCCACGCAAGCCAAGAAAGAGGAGCTTTCCGCAGCCTTTGCCGCGCAAGGCCCTTCGTCCGTAGCGCCCGCGCTGGACTCCACGATTGATTTCGACCTTGACGTGGACCTTGACAGCATCACCCCCCCGGCTCCCAAGGAGAAAGAAAAGCCTGCGGCTGCGGCCTCCTCGCCCAGCTCCGGCATGATCGAGTTCGACATCGACGCGCTCTCGCTCGACCCCGACTCTCGCGGCGCCGAGCTGAACACCGAGCAGCCTGAAGACGCAGACGACGACCCGCTGGCCACCAAGCTGGCGCTCGCCCAGGAGTTCCATTCCATTGGCGACACGGAAGGCGCGCGTCTCATGGCCAAGGAAGTCGTGGCCGAAGCCACCGGCGCGCTCAAGATTCGCGCGGAGCGCTTCCTGCACGAAATCAGCTAACCCTTTGCCCTTTTCAGCTTCCGGGCTTTTCTCAGGCGTGCCGTTTTTCCCCAAATGGCACGCCGTTTTCATTTCCTCTTTCAGAACACCCGCAACGGCAGACCGGTTGCGAGCCACAAAAATAAGAGCAAATTCAGACGCCCAGAAAACGGCTTTTCCGCCCAGTTGGCGGGGACATCACGCTATGAATCAAGGAGCGAGAATCTGCTCCGAAATGCCAAGCCATGCGCTTTGATCGCGCGGCAGCTTTTGCCCGCCGGACAGATTCAAGGCATCCCAACGCAAGGCACGCATCCGCGCGGCAAAAGGCGGCTCATGCAGCATCGCGCTCCAGCCTGCCTTGCGGCGGCAAACATGAGGGCGCCGGTCATCCCTGCGCCAACGGCCCGCGCGGCCAGACAAGGGCGGACCAACCGGCGAGCCTGGCCTCAGAACCTGTTCGCAACCTGCACGTGGGTGCAAAAAGCGCGGCGCCGGGCGCCCGTGGGCCTTGCGAAGCCTCGCCAGGCCACAAGACCCGTCTGTGGTTTACGCCTTGCAGTCCATCCCGGTACCCGAGCTTTCGCCCCTCACGGTCAGGTCATGAACAGGCGCTCAGCGCCGCGCCATCTTCTGCGCGTGCAAAACCTCCTTTGCCCGCCTTCGCGCGCAGGTTTTGCAAGGTCCGCCCCTGACTGCCGCGCCTCGCATTTCCGCCTCCCGCACTTCCACACCCCATGAGACTGGCCCTGGGCATTTCCTACCTTGGCGCGGCCTATCAGGGCTGGCAAAGCCAGCCTTCGGGCCAGACCGTGCAAGACCGGCTGGAAGCCGCCCTCGCCGCTTTTGCCACCACGCCCATCGCCACCTTGTGCGCGGGCCGCACGGATGCGGGCGTGCACGGCCTCATGCAGGTCGTGCATTTCGACACGCCCTTGCGGCGCGAACTCTTTTCGTGGGTGCGCGGCGTCAATCGCTTTCTGCCGCCTGACATCGCCGTGCAATGGGCGCGCGAAGTGCCCGAAACCTTCCACGCCCGTGCCAGCGCCCTGGCGCGCCGCTACGCCTACATCCTGCTGGAATCGCCCGTGCGCCCCAGCCTGGAAGCGGGCCGCGCGGGCTGGAGCTTTCGCCCGCTGGATGGCGCGGCCATGCAGCAAGCGGCCAGCCATCTGCTGGGCGAGCACGATTTCACTTCCTTTCGCGCCGCCGCCTGCCAGGCGCTCAGCCCCGTCAAAACGCTCACTCGAGCCAGCGTGGCCCGCTGCGGCCCCTACTGGCGCTTTGACTTCGAGGCCAACGCCTTTTTGCACCACATGATTCGCAACATCATGGGCTGCCTGGTCGCCATCGGCCAGGGCCAGCGCCCGCCGCAGTGGATGCAGCAAGTCATCGCCGCCCGCAGCCGCGATGCCGCCGCGCCCACCTTCGCGCCAGACGGCCTTTACTTTCTCGGCCCGCGATACGCCCCCGAATGGCAATTGCCGGAAAAAACGGCGGCCTTTGAATGGCTGCCCCAATCATTTTCACGCCACTGACAAGGAAAAAATCATGGCCAAATTTCTAAATACTAGTGGAATTAATTACCACCTTGAGGAAATCATCAAGGGCGCGCGGGATCGCCTCATCATCATCAGCCCCTATCTGAAACTCAATGACCGGATTCGTGAACTGCTGGAAGACAAAGACAGGCTCAAAATCGACGTCCGCATCATCTACGGCAAAGCCGATTTGCACCCCGAAGAAGTCAAATGGCTGCGCAATCTCAAATACGTGCGCACCAGCTATTGCAATAATCTCCATGCCAAGTGCTACCTGAGCGAAAACGCCTGCATCATCGGCAGCCTCAATTTATACAGCTTCAGCCAGATTAACAACAATGAAATGGGCATATTCATTGAACGGCAGAATGATCACCAGCTTTATCAGGATGCCTATGAAGAAGCCCAGCGCCTGATTCGCATCAGCGAAGAAGTGCGCATTTCCCTTGAAGTCGTGGAAAAAGACGCGCACCCCGCGCCCAAGGCCGCTGCCCATCATGAAGACGATGAAAAATCCGAAAACGCCAGCGGCCTGCTGACCACCTCCAAGCTGGCTCAGAAACACAAAATGAAAACAGAACCCATGCTCGAAAAACTGACCGCTGCGGGCTATCTGGAATGGCGCGACGACAAACACTTTTTGACCGAACAAGGCAAAAAAGCAGGCGGGCAATTCAAAACGGGCCGCTTTGGCGCCTATTTTCTGTGGCCGGAAGATATCGTGCTTTGAAAACCTGCCCAAAGTTCGTCTGTGGGCGCAAAAAGCGTGGCTCCGGGTGCGGCGTGCGGCGAACCCTCGCCGGGCGGAGCAAGGCGTAGGAATAGGCAGATTTTCGCTCCTCTATTCATAGCAATAGGTCCTAGTGGAAAGAGCGCGAAGCGGGGTTTCGCCCTCTCAAATTCGCTCCTGTTTTTAATGTGCTCTGGCTGGCGGCACAAGGCCAGTCCCTGCGGGGCGGGCGCTGCCTCGCGCTGGCAGCTTTGTTTGAAACCGCAGGAAAATACCCGCGCATCACCGGTTTTTCTGAGCGGCATTGCGGCCGGGGGCGCTTGCGATGCAGCGCAATCGAAAGCCGGATGCCCGCCTTTGCGATATGGCCTGGGAGCGATTTTTTTCATTCCGGGCTGCTTAATCACTGCCAAACCGGAAAGAACCATGAAACCCGCCCTGAAAACATGAAACCACGCACCCGAATCAAAATCTGCGGCCTCACGCGCGAGCAAGATGTGGACGCCGCCGTGGCCGTTGGCGCGGATGCCATCGGCTTTGTGCTCTACCCCAAAAGCCCGCGCCACGTCACGCCTGCGCGGGCGGCGGCGCTGGCGCGGCGGCTGCCGCCATTGGTCACGCCCGTGCTGCTGTTCGTGAATGAAACCGCCGCCAGCGCGCAGGCCGCCAGCGCGCTCGTGCCCGGCGCCACGCTGCAATTTCATGGCGATGAAACGCCCGCCGAATGCGCCGCCATCGCCCAGGCGTGCGGGCGGCCTTACTGGCGCGCCGCGCGCATTCCCAATGACATTCCCGGCGCTATTGCGGCGGGCGGGGCGGCTGGTTTCGACTTGTTAAAATTTGCCGCCGATTACGCATCGGCCCAAGCCCTTCTTCTTGATGCGCACGTCGCCGGTTATGGCGGCGGCGGAAAGTCATTCAATTGGTCACGCCTGCCAACAAACGTTGCCGCTCACCTCGTCTTGAGTGGTGGATTGACGCCTGCAAACGTGGGCGATGGCATCGCTGAACTGCGTCAGCGCGGGCTGTCTCTGGCCGTCGATGTGTCTTCCGGCGTGGAAGCCACGGGGCCAGCAGGGCAGCCCCTCAAGGGCATCAAAAGCGCAGAAAAAATGGCCGCCTTCGTGGCCGCCGTGCGCCAGGCTGATGCCTGATGCGCCTTGGCCGACACGCCCCGCGCCTGACCCAACCCGGCAGCCAGATAAAACCCGTCTGGCCTTTTCATTCCCGGCCCTGCCTGCGCGCCAAACCGCTGCGCCCATGAATTGGGCAGGCCCTGAAAACATTTTCCAGAAAACATTTTCCCTGCCATGACTTCAAATTCACAACCTGATGCCAACGGCCATTTCGGCCCCTATGGCGGCTGCTTTATCAGTGAAACGCTGACTTATGCCATCAACGAGCTGAAAAGCGCCTACGCCAAATACCAGAATGACCCGGATTTTCTGGCCGAATTCCAAAACGAACTGGCGCATTATGTGGGCCGGCCTTCTCCCGTTTATCACGCGGCGCGCACCAGCCGCGAACTGGGCGGCGCGCAGATTTACTTGAAGCGCGAAGATTTAAACCACACCGGCGCGCACAAAATCAACAACGTCATCGGCCAGGCCATGCTGGCGCGGCGCATGGGCAAGCCGCGCATCATTGCCGAAACGGGCGCAGGCCAGCACGGCGTGGCCACTGCCACCATCTGCGCGCGCTACGGCCTGCAATGCGTGGTGTACATGGGCGCGGAAGACGTCAAGCGCCAGTCGCCCAATGTTTACCGCATGAAACTGCTGGGCGCGACCGTCACGCCCGTGGAAAGCGGCAGCAAAACCCTGAAAGACGCCCTCAACGAAGCCATGCGCGACTGGGTGGCGAATGTGGACAACACCTTCTACATCATCGGCACCGTGGCCGGGCCGCACCCTTATCCCATGATGGTGCGCGATTTTCAAAGCGTGATTGGCAAAGAATGCCTGACGCAAATGCCCAAAATGCTGGGCGCTGAAAAACAGCCCGACGCCGTCATTGCCTGCGTGGGCGGCGGCAGCAACGCAATGGGCATATTCCACCCCTATATTCCTTTTGAAAAGACCCGGTTAATCGGCGTAGAAGCCGCCGGGCGCGGACTGGACAGCGGCCAGCACGCCGCCAGCCTGGAGCGCGGCAGCCCCGGCGTGCTGCACGGCAACCGCACCTACGTGCTGCAAAATGACGACGGGCAGATTATTGAAACCCACAGCATCAGCGCCGGGCTGGATTATCCCGGCGTCGGCCCCGAACACGCCTGGCTGAAAGACACGGGCCGCGCCGAATATGTGGGCATTACGGATACCGAAGCGCTGGCCGCTTTTCACCACCTGTGCCGCACGGAAGGCATTATTCCCGCGCTGGAATCCAGCCATGCCTTTGCCCACGCCATGAAAATTGCGCCCGCCATGCGGCCCGACCAATCCATTCTGGTTTGCCTCTCGGGCCGTGGCGATAAAGACATAGGCACCGTGGCCGATCTCGACGGCGTTGATTTCTACGACCGCCCCTCCATGCGTGGGCATGTGGTGAAAGGGGCCCAATAGGCCCATGCTGTCCGCCGTGAAACCGCTGGCCATAAAACCGTTTGCGGGCCGTCCCGGCCAGCCGGGTAAATCGCAGCTGTTTTTCAGGAGCCCATGCGCTGAAGCAAAGGATATGTGATGGCAAATTTTGGAAACGCAGATCTGGCACAGGGTGCGCCCGAACCTGCCCGTATCCATTCGCTCACGATCGAAGGTTTTCGCAGCCTGCGCAGCATACAGAATCTGAATCTGCCCGATCTTGCCGTGCTGATTGGCGCCAACGGCGCGGGAAAATCCACCCTGATCCGCTTCTTTGAAATGCTGAGCTGGATGTTCAAGTCAAAGAGTTTGCAGGAGTTTGTATTGCGCCACGGCGGGGGAGATGACCAGTTTTTCATGGGCGCGCGGAAAACCCCGCGCATTCATGCGGAGCTGTGCATAAAGACCGAAAAGGGCGAAAACGACTACCGCTTTGACTTGGCCCATATTTCGGCGGGCGACACGGTGATGGTGATGAATGAAGCTTACCGGTTTTCGCCGGTTGGTCATTCTGGGAAAGCCAAATGGCAAGAAATTGGCGCAGTGGGCAAAGAATCCAGTCTTCTGGAGCAAAAAGACAAAACAGCCCGAACCATTGCCAATCTTTTGCGCCAATGCTCAACTTACCAGTTTCACGATACATCCATAAACGCAGCCATTCATCACCGCTGGGATATTGCCGATTCGTTTCGCCTGCGCTCGGACGGCGGCAACCTCGCTGCCATTTTGCTCAATCTGCGCCAAACAGACCGCCAGCGTTATGAGCTGATCGTCAGGCAGATTGCCCGTGTGCTGCCGGCTTTCAAGGATTTCGTGCTGGAAGAAGAGGCCGGCAAAGTGCTATTGCGCTGGGTGGGGCGGCAAAGCGACAAGGTTTTCGGCTCGCACCTCACGTCAGACGGATCGCTGCGCCTGTTTTGCCTGCTGACATTGCTCAACTTGCCGCCCGATCGCTTGCCAGACGTGATGTTCTTCGATGAACCCGAACTGGGCCTGCATCCGCACGCCATGACCCTGGTGGCCGAGATGTTCAAACGCCTGTCGAAAAAGCGGCAGATATTCATTGCAACCCAATCACCGTATCTCGTGGACTGTTTTGAGCTGGAGAATATCATTATCGCCAGCGCAGATCATGGAGAAACCACGCTGCGCAACTTGCCGCGCGAGCAATATCAGGAGTGGTTGGCCGATGAATATCAGTTATCTGATATCTGGCTCAAGCAGGCGGTGGGAGAGACGGGATGATTCGCGTCTGCATCGTTTGCGAAGGAATGACAGAGATGGAATTTGTCAGAACATGCATGAGCCGTTATTTCATGGGCAATGGCCTGAATGTATTTCCCGTATTGCTTCAGGCACCTTCTGGCGGACATCGGGGCGGCCGCGTCACTGTGCAACGTCTGGTTAAATTCATGTCGCATCAATATCATCAGACCGATCGCATGACCACATTGGTGGATTTTTATGGGTTTCAGGACCGTGGCGCACGAAGTTGCGAACAATTGGAACAGGATATTGGCGAACAATTGCCAGAATCAAAATATGACAAAAGGTTTGTTTTACCCTATGTCCAGGTGCATGAATTTGAAGGGCTGCTTTTCAGCAACCCGGATGCCTTCAAATGCGTGGGAGACGGATGGAATCAGCAAGTTCATGAGCAATTGATGGCTGTAAGAAAGGATTTTCCTTCGCCCGAGGATATCAATGGCGGACGGCAAAGTGTGCCGTCCAAACGCATTCTCTCGATTTTTGGCCCGGGAAATTATTCCAAAGTGGTGCATGGCCCTCTGATTGCCGAGGTGATTGGCATTGATGCCATGCGGAAAGCATGCCCCCGGTTTAACGCATGGATTGAAAAAATTGCCGCCTGGGGAAAATAGCCGGCTGCATTCATCTTGCAATGCCCGTTTCTGCCAGTTTCTCCCGTTTTATTTCTCTTTGAATCTGAAAATTACTTTGATCAGCCATGAGCCGCATCCAATCCACTTTTGAACATCTCAAGCAACAAGGCCGCAAGGCGCTGATTCCCTACGTGATGGCGGGCTTTCCCGAAGCGGGCATCACGCCTGCGCTGATGCACGCGCTGGCCGATGCCGGGGCTGACGTGATCGAGCTGGGCGTGCCGTTTTCAGACCCCAACGCTGACGGCCCCGTGATTCAGCGCGCGGGCGAGCTGGCGCTGGCGGGCGGCACGGGGCTGGCGCAGGTGCTGGAGATGGTGAAAACCTTCCGCCAGCAGGGCGGCAAAACGCCCGTGGTGCTGATGGGCTATGCCAACCCCGTGGAGCGCTATGACCAGCGGCGCGGCGCGGGCGCGTTCATTCGCGATGCGGCGGCGGCGGGTGTGGATGGCCTGCTCATCGTCGATTACCCGCCCGAGGAATGCGCCGACTTTGCCGCCGCGCTCAAAAGCACGGGGCTGGACCTCATCTTCCTGCTTGCGCCCACCAGCACGGACGAGCGCATGGCGCAAGTGGCGCGCCTGGCCAGCGGCTATGTGTATTACGTGTCGCTCAAGGGCGTGACGGGCGCGGCCAGCCTGGATGTCGCGCAGGTGCAGGCGGCCGTGCCGCGCATTCGCCGCCATGTGCATGTGCCCGTGGGCGTGGGCTTTGGCATACGCGATGCCGAAACGGCGCGCGCCATTGGCAGCGTGGCCGATGCGGTGGTGATTGGCTCGCGGCTGATTCAGCTGGTGGAAAGCGCCGCGCCCGACAATCGGCTCCAGGCCGCCGCCGGCTTCATGCGCGAAATCCGCGCGGCGCTCGATGGCATTGAACCTCAACCGACGCAAAGAGCTTGAAACATGTCCTGGCTTGAAAAAATACTGCCCCCCAAAATCCGCAAAACCGACACCACTGCGCGCCATCAAATTCCTGAAGGGCTGTGGCTCAAATGCCCTTCGTGCAGCACGGTGCTCTACAAAACCGACCTGGAGCAAAACCAGTTCGTCTGCCCCCATTGCAGCCACCATAACCGCGTGGCTGCGCGCATCCGCCTGGGCCTGTTTCTGGATGAAGGCGAGCGCCATGAAATCGGCCAGGACATCACGCCCACCGACGCCCTGAAGTTCCGCGACAGCCGCAAATACCCCGAGCGCCTGAAAGAAGCCGCGCAAGCCACGGGCGAGAGCGACGCGCTCGTGGTCATGAGCGGCGCCGTGCTGGGCATGCCCGTGGTGGCCGCCGCGTTTGAATTCAACTTCATGGGCGGCAGCATGGGCAGCGTGGTGGGCGAGCGCTTCGTGCGCGGCGTGCAAGCGGCCATGGAGCGCAAAACCCCCTTCATCAGCTTTGCCGCCACCGGCGGCGCGCGCATGCAAGAAGGCCTGTTCAGCCTGATGCAAATGGCCAAAACCAATGCCGCCCTCACCCGCCTGGCGCAAGCGGGCCTGCCCTACATCAGCGTGCTCACTGACCCCACGATGGGCGGCGTCTCCGCCGGCTTTGCCTTCATGGGCGACGTGGTGATTGCCGAACCGAAGGCGCTTATCGGCTTTGCCGGCCCGCGCGTCATTGAAAACACCGTGCGCGTCAAGCTCCCCGAAGGCTTTCAGCGCGCCGAATTCCTGCAAGAAAAAGGCGCGGTCGATTTCATTTGCGACCGCCGCGAACTGCGCGAAAAAATTGCCCACATCCTCGCCATGCTCCAGCGCCAGCCCGCCGAAGCCGTGGGCTGACCGGGCCTGCGCCCAAACCAACGAAAAGCCGCCGGATGGGCGGCTTTTTCATGCGTGTATGGCTGCGCTGCGCCTTCCGCACGCCCATCAAGCTGTCCGCCGCTTTTCAGGCCTGCTCGCGGCTTTGTGCGCAGGCAGCAGAAAAAGCGAGCCGGGCCGTGGCGGGCATAAGCGCCAGATGGGCGGCTGGCGGATAGGCTATTCGCTCCTTGATTCATAGTATTGGGTCCTAGTAGAAACTGCGCAGAACGAAATTTCGACCCCATTGAATTTGCTCCTTCTTTTGATGCTTTCCGGCCCCTGTTCGCGGCCTGACTGTGAGAGGGCAGGGCAAGGCAAGGCGGAGTGGGGAAGAAGGCGCGCGCCTGTGTGAATCAGCCTGTTTATTCATTCCTGTCCCCGCCTTTTCAATGGGCGAAGCGTCCACACGAGACAGCGGGCGGCCTGCGTGGCCATGACGCAAGAGGGAATTGGCTGCAACTCGCTCCTGTATCAATAGCATGATGTCCTAGTGGAACCTGCGCGAGGCGGTATTTCATGCCCTTTATATTTGCTCCTGTTTCTGATGCAATCCGGCAGGGCAGGGCAGCGGGCAACCGCTTTTTGCGTGGCGCGCAATGGCGCTGAAAGCGGGCGGCTTCAAAAAATCAGGGCAAAAAAAACGGCGCCATGAAGCGCCGTTTTCATGAGCTGGCGGCAAAGCGCCATCAACGGTAGAGCTGGTTGCCTTCAACGCGCACGCGGTCGCCCACGCGCACGTTGGGCGGCTCGGCGTAGTCAAATGTGCGGGAGCCGCCGTTTTCCAGATGCACCGTCACGCGGTACACATCGCGGTCATAGCCGCCGCCGCTCAGGTTTTGCTCCAGCACGCGGCCAATCAGCGCGCCGCCCACGGCGCCCGCGACGGTGGCCGCCGTGCGGCCGCGCCCGCCGCCAATCTGGTGGCCCAGCGCGCCGCCAACGACGCCGCCGGCTACAGCGCCCACGGTGCCATCACTGCCGCTGCTGCCACGGCGGATGAGGTCCACACCCGCCACGCGGCCAAACTGGGAGTAGGCCTGCTGCTGGTAACCCGGCTGCTGGTACTGGCCGTAGCCCGGCTGCGGATAGGGCTGCTGCGGGTAGTAGCCGTAGTTGGGGTTGCTTTGGCAGGCCGCGAGGGTGAGCGCGGCGGCCAGGCCCAGCGTCAGGGATGCGGTTTTTTTGATGTTCATGTGAACTCTCCTGGTGAAAAAACGAAGTGACGGCGAGACTAACGCCGGATGCCTCCCTGGCGCTGACAGCGGCAGCGCGTGGCGCTGTAACAAGCAATGCAGCTTATTTCAGACCCGTGGAGCCATAGCCGCCTTCGCCGCGCTCGCTGGCGGCAAAAGCCTCGACCACGTTGAACGTGGCCTGCACCACGGGGACGATGACCATTTGCGCGATGCGCTCCATGGGCTCGATGGTGAAAGGCGTGGCGCTGCGGTTCCAGGCGCTGACCATGAGCTGGCCCTGGTAGTCGCTGTCAATCAGGCCCACCAGGTTGCCCATGACGATGCCGTGCTTGTGCCCCAGCCCGGAGCGCGGCAGGATGAGCGCGGCGTAGCCCGGATCGGCCAGGTGCATGGCCATGCCGGTGGGCACCAGCTGCCAGGCGCCAGGCGCCAGGGTGAGCGGCGCGTCGATGCAGGCGCGCAAGTCCAGCCCGGCGCTGCCCGGCGTGGCGTAGGCGGGCATTTGCGCGCGCAGGCGCCCGTCAAGAATGCGGATGTCGATTTTCATTTTTCAGAGCCTGTTCATGATCTGACCGCACGGGGCGAGTGGGCAGATCAGGGTTGGGCGGCCAGGCGCAAATCACAGATGGATCTTGTGACCCGGACGAGGCATTTGCAATGCAGCAGGAAGGTCCGGGTCCGTGCTTTCGCGCCATCAACAGATAGCGAACAGCCTCTTACTTGCGCTGCGGGGGCAGGTCGGTGCAGCTGCCGTGGGCCACTTCGGCGGCCATGCCCAGGCTTTCGCCCAGGGTGGGGTGGGGGTGGATGGTTTGGCCGATGTCGATGGCGTCGGCGCCCATTTCAATGGCCAGGGCGATTTCGCCAATCATGTCGCCCGCGTGGGTGCCGACGATGCCGCCGCCGACGATGCGGTGGCTGGCTTCGTCAAACAGGAGCTTGGTAAAGCCTTCGTCGCGGCCATTGGCGATGGCGCGGCCGGAGGCTGTCCAGGGGAAGAGGCCCTTTTTGACTTTGACGCCCTGCGCCTTGGCCTGCTCTTCGGTCAGGCCGACCCAGGCCACTTCGGGGTCGGTGTAGGCCACGCTGGGGATGACGCGGGCGGTGAAGGCGCTGCGGGCCAGGGCTTCGTCGCCCTTGAGTTCGCCTGCGATGACTTCGGCGGCCACGTGCGCTTCGTGCACGGCCTTGTGGGCAAGCATGGGCTGGCCGACGATGTCGCCAATGGCGAAGATGTGGGGCGCGTTGGTGCGCATCTGGGCATCGACTTCGATGAAGCCGCGTTCGGTGACGGCCACGCCGGCTTTGTCGGCGGCGATTTTTTTGCCGTTGGGCGTGCGGCCCACGGCCTGGAGCACGAGGTCATAGACGCCTTCGCTGCGGGCGCCGTCCAGCCCTTCAAACCGGACTTTGATGCCGTCGGGCGTGGCTTCGGCGCCCACGGTTTTGGTTTGCAGCAGGATGCGGTCAAAGCGCGGCTGGTTGAGCTTTTGCCAGACTTTGACGAGGTCGCGGTCGGCGCCTTGCATGAGGCCGTCTTGCATTTCCACCACGTCAAGCCGCGCGCCCAGGGTGCTGTAGACGGTGCCCATTTCGAGGCCGATGATGCCGCCGCCGACGATGAGCATGCGTTTGGGCACGCTTTTGAGCGCCAGTGCGCCGGTGGAGTCCACCACGCGGGGGTCGTCGGGCATGAAGGGCAGGTGCACGGCCTGGCTGCCGGCGGCGATGATGCAGCGCTTGAAGCGCACGGCTTTTGTGCCGCCAGCGGGCTGCTGGCCGCTTCCGGCGGTTTCCTGCACGTGCAGGGTGTAGGCGTCTGCAAACGCGCCGATGCCGCGCACGAGGGTGACTTTGCGCATTTTGGCCATGGCGGCCAGGCCGCCGGTGAGTTTGGCGACGACTTTTTCCTTGTGGGCGCGCAGCTGGTCCAGATTGACCTGGGGCGCGCCGAAGCGCACGCCAGCGGCTTCGAGATGGCGTGCTTCGTCGATGACGGCGGCCACGTGCAGCAGGGCTTTGGAGGGGATGCAGCCTACGTTCAGGCATACGCCGCCCAGGGTGGCGTAGCGCTCGACAAGAACGACGGACAGGCCCAGATCGGCCGCGCGGAAGGCAGCGCTGTAGCCGCCGGGGCCTGCGCCGAGCACGAGCACGTCGCATTCGATGTCAGCGGGCAGGCTGCTGGCAGGGGGCATGGCAGCGGACGCTGCAGCCGGGGCAGCGGAAGCCTTGGGCGGCGTGGGGGCGGCGGGCGCGGGCGAAGACGCCGCAGCCGGGGCAGCGGGCGTGGCGGCGGCCTCACTGGTTTCCAGCGTGAGCAGCACGGAGCCTTCGCTGACTTTGTCGCCCAGCTTCACGCGCATTTCTTTCACCACGCCGGCGTGGCTGGTGGGAATCTCCATGCTGGCCTTGTCGGATTCGACCGTGACCAGCGACTGCTCCTGGCGCACGGTGTCGCCGGGCTTGACGAGCACTTCGATGATGGCGACGTCTTTGAAGTCGCCAATGTCGGGAACCTTGATTTCAATGGTGGACACGGGGAGTCTCCTGTCTTGCGAAGGGATGAAAAGGGGAGGAAGGCGGAGCCGTGCGGCTGGCGGCGTCTGCCGCAGCAGCGGGCCACAGGGCCTGAAGGCCGGGCGGCACGGGCAGGGGCGAGGCAGCCAGGTGCGGCGTGAGCGCCACGCCCAGGCGCGCAAATGTCTCGGTCAGGCCCGCAAGCGGGCAGGCGGGCGATTCGGTCGCCATGCAGACAAGGCGGCCCGGGCGGCCATCGGCCGGGCGGTCTTGCGGCAGCAGTGCAGCCAGGCGCTCCACGACGGATTGCGCCGGGTCCAGAAACTGCACTTGCGGCGCGGCCTGCTCGAAAAAAGCGCGCAGCCAAGGCAGATGGGTGGAGGAAAGCGTGCACACATCCACACCAGGGTGCTGCCGCAGCAGCGCCTGCATGAAGGCATGAACCTGGGTTTGCGTGCCGGCCGCGTCACTCAGGAACGCGCCGCTTTCCACCAAGGCCACCAGAGCCGAGGCATTGACAACGCGCACGGCGCGGCCCGCCGCTTCGCGCTGCACGTAGGCTGCAATTTGCGGACTGCTGACCAGCGAGGCCACGCCCAGCAGCGCCACTTCGCTGCTGCGCGAGAGCGCCAGCGCCTGCCGCACTGGCGGATAGACGCCGAGCACGGGCACGGGGCTGAAGGCTTGCAACTCTTGCAGCACCATGACGGAAGGCGCGTTGGAAGCCAGCACCACGGCGCGCGCGCCCCAGTCCGCCAGGCGGGCAATGGCTGCGCCCACCACGCGCCCCAGTTCGGCATGGGTTTTGCCGCCATAGGGGAAGCTGGCGCGATCGGCCAGATAGATCACGTCCTGCCACGGGTAGCGCTGCTGGATGAGCCGGGCCACCGCGTAGCTGCCGATGCCCGCGTCGAACACGCCCACGGGCGTGCGCAGTTCCTGCCATTGCGCCGGAGCGTGCGAAGCGGCGCTTGGGCGGTCTGCATCAAAGGGCCTGACAGTGGCGCAGGGCATGGGGCCTGGAATGAATGGAAAAAAGAATTGGAAAAAGCGAATGGCGATTTGCGCTGGAATCAATCCCACCAGAAATACCAGACGGGGGAATACAGCAGGGTTTTCGCCAGCGATTCAACATCGCCCACGCCCTGATCAACGATATCGTTGCAAAACAGATATTGCTGCTGCGCTAGCTCCAGGGCCTCTTCTTTTGTTTGGGGCGGGCGGGCCACTTGCATTTCCAGCACGTCAGCCGTGGCGCAGACGATTTGCGCGCCATGGCGCTCTTGCCAGAATTTGCAAATGGCGGCCATTTCGGCAGGCAGGGGGCATGCATTCCATCCGCCCAGTTTCAGGTAGCAGGGAATTTGCCAGTTTTCTTGCGCGGGTATGCAAGCCAGGGCGGCCGTGTCGAGAAAGCGGCCCGTCAGGATGCTGCGGTGGCTGCGAATTTCGCCGTGCGCTTCTTCGGGCGATGCGGGCCATTCGGGCGGTTCTGCGCCATGCGGGGCGCTGATGCTGGCGGCGCCCACGTCCAGCCATTCTTCGGCGTCAGCATCCATATCGGCCTGCTGGCTGGCAAACCATTCCAGCGCATCGATTTCAAGGGCTTGCGCAATCAGCTCTTGCGGAGATTTTTTGTTGTGGAATTCAAAATTTTCCTGAATGCGTTCCAGGCTTTCATCGTCGCCCAAAATGACGGCAAAGCCGCCATTTTCTTGCTGTAATTGCGCCCGTTTTTCCAGCGCCTGCGCGCCAGGAACGTAATGCACCGGATAGGGAAATGTCATGCCGCCTCCTTGTCTGGCTGAACAAAATGCCCGGCGGGCGGCCGGGCATTCGGTTTTCCAATGGTTTCCGAAATGGCTTTTCCGGCCAGAAACGTATCAAAGCAGGATGCGGCGGTAATCCGCCAGCACCTGGCTGAGGTAGGCATTAAAACGCGCGGCCGCCGCGCCGTCGATGACGCGGTGGTCATAGCTGAGCGACAGGGGCAGCGTCAGGCGCGGCGCGAACTGCTTGCCGTCCCACACGGGCTTGAGGCTGCTGCGCGACAGGCCTAGGATGGCCACTTCAGGCGCGTTGATGATGGGCGTGAAGTGCGTGCCGCCAATGCCGCCCAGGCTGCTGATGGTGAAGCAGCCGCCTTGCATGTCGGCGCTGCCCAGCTTGCCTTCGCGCGCTTTTTGGGCCAGCTCGCCCATTTCCTGGCTGATTTGCAGGATGCCTTTCTGGTCGGCATTTTTGAGCACGGGCACGACCAGGCCGTTGGGCGTGTCGGCGGCAAAACCGATGTGGAAATACTGCTTGTAAACCAGCGCGTCGCCGTCAAGGCTGGCGTTGAAGTCAGGGTATTTCTTCAGCGCGGCTACCACGGCCTTGATGACGAAGGCGAGCATGGTGACTTTGATGCCGCTCTTTTCGTTTTCCTTGTTGGTGCGCACGCGGAAGGCTTCCAGCTCGGTGATGTCGGCCTCGTCGTTGTTGGTGACGTGGGGAATCATCACCCAGTTGCGCGCCAGGTTCGCGCCGCTGATTTTCTTGATGCGCGAAAGCTCCTTGCGCTCGATGGGGCCGAACTTGGCGAAGTCCACCTTGGGCCAGGGCAGCAAATCAAGCCCTGCGCCGCCCATGCCGCCGCGCGCGGCCTGCGCCTGCGTTTGCAGGGTGCCAGACATGACAGCCTGGGTGAATTTCTGCACGTCTTCCTGCGTGATGCGGCCTTTGGGGCCGCTGCCCTGCACTTCGGCCAGCGGCACGCCCAGTTCGCGCGCAAATTTGCGCACGCTGGGGCTGGCGTGGGGCAGGCCCTGGGGCTGGTTGATGGCCGGGCGCGTGTTGTCCAGCGCGGCGGCTGCCGGGGCGGGAGCGGCAGGAGCGGCCGGGGCGGCTGGCGCTTCCGTTTTGATAGCGGCTGGCGCTTGGCTGGCGGGCGCTGGGGCCGTTTTTGGCTCTTCTTTCGGTGCGGCTGCGGCGGGCGCGGGAGCCGCTGCTTCTGCGGCGGCTTCCACGATGGCGATCACGCTGCCTTCGCTCACTTTGTCGCCCAGCTTCACTTTGAATTCCTTGAGCACGCCAGCATGACTGGAAGGAATTTCCATTGAAGCCTTGTCGCTTTCCACGGTGATCAGGCTCTGGTCAGCCTGCACAGCGTCGCCGGGCTTGGCCAGCAGCTCGATCACGCCGACGTCCTTGAAGTCGCCAATGTCTGGAACCTTGATTTCAATTTGTGCCATTTGGGGTTGTCCTCTCTGGGTGCGTCGGGTCAGGCATGCAGGGGATTGACTTTGTCGGCCTTGATGCCGTACTTGGCAATGGCCTGGGCGACCTTGCTGGCGGGCAGCTTGCCTTCTTCCGACAGGGCCTTGAGGGCCGCCACGACGATGTAATGGCGGTCGATCTCGAAGTGCTCGCGCAGGCGGAAGCGGAAGTCGCTGCGGCCAAAACCATCGGTGCCCAGCACCTTGAAGCTGCGCGCCGAGCCATCGCCGTTTTTCGGGATGAAAGGACGGATGGGTTCGACGTAGCTGCGCACGTAGTCGGTGGAGGCGACCACCGGCCCTTCATGTCGGCCCAGCTGCTGCGCAACGAAAGGCACGCGCGGCGCTTCCGTGGGATGCAGCATGTTCCAGCGCTCGCAGTCCTGGCCGTCGCGGGCCAGCTCGGTAAAGCTGGGGCAGCTCCACACATCGGCAGCAATGCCCCAGTCCTGCGCCAGCAGGGCTTGGGCGGCCAGGCTCTCGCGCAGGATGGAGCCGCTACCCAGCAGCTGCACGCGCTGCACGGGCGCTTGTGCGCCGGGGCTGCACAGGTACATGCCCTTGATGATTTGCTCTTCGGTGCCTGCCTTCAGGCCGGGCATGGCGTAGTTCTCGTTCAGCAGGGTGATGTAGTAGAAGACGTTGTCCTGCTTTTCCACCATGCGCTTGAGGCCGTGGTGCAGGATTACGCCCACTTCATGCGCGAAAGTGGGGTCGTAGCAGACGCAGTTGGGAATGAGCGCCGCCTGCACCTGGCTGTGGCCGTCTTCGTGCTGCAAGCCTTCGCCGTTGAGCGTGGTGCGGCCCGAAGTGCCGCCCAGCAAGAAGCCGCGCGCCTGCATGTCGCCCGCCGCCCAGGCCAAATCGCCAAAGCGCTGAAAGCCGAACATGGAGTAGTACACGTAGAACGGAATCATGATCCGGTTCGAGGTGCTGTAGCTCGTGGCGGCGGCAATCCAGCTGGCCATGCCGCCCGCTTCGTTGATGCCTTCCTGAAGAATCTGCCCGGCCTTGTCTTCCTTGTAGTACATGACCTGGTCGCGGTCCACCGGCGTGTAGAGCTGGCCCTTGGGGTTGTAGATGCCGATCTGGCGGAACAGCCCTTCCATGCCGAATGTGCGCGATTCATCCACCACGATGGGCACCACGCGCGGCCCCAGCGCCTGATCGCGCAGCAGCTGGGTCAGAAAGCGCACGTAGGCCTGCGTGGTGCTGATTTCGCGGCCTTCCGCCGTAGGCTCCAGCACGGCCTTGAACGTTTCCAGCGCGGGCACGGTGAACTGCTCGTCGGCCCTGGTGCGGCGGTGCGGCAGGTAGCCGCCCAAGGCTTTGCGGCGCTCGTGCAAATAGCGCATTTCGGGCGTGTCGTCCGCTGGCTTGTAGTAGGGCAGCTTGGGCAGCTCGCTGTCGGGCACGGGGATGCTGAAGCGGTCGCGCATGTAGCGCACGCCTTCATCGTCAAGCTTCTTGGTTTGGTGGATGGTGTTCTTGCCTTCGCCGTACTTGCCCATGCCGTAGCCCTTGATGGTTTTCACCAGCAGCACGGTGGGCTGGCCTTTGTGGTGCTGCGCAGCATGGAAGGCGGCATACACCTTGCTCGGCTCGTGGCCGCCACGGCGCAGGCTCCAGATTTCCTCGTCGCTCATGTGCTCCACCAGCTTGGCGGTTTCGGGGTATTTGCCGAAGAAATGATCGCGCACGTAAGCGCCGTCCTTGGCTTTGTAGACCTGGTATTCGCCATCCAGCGTTTCCATCATCAGCTGGCGCAGCTTGCCGCTTTTATCGCGCGCCAGCAGATCGTCCCAGCCCTTGCCCCAGATGAGCTTGATGACATTCCAGCCCGCACCCCGGAAGTCGCCCTCCAGCTCCTGGATGATCTTGCCGTTGCCGCGCACCGGGCCATCCAGCCGTTGCAGGTTGCAGTTGATGACGAAGATGAGGTTGTCCAGCCCCTCGCGCGCGGCCATGCCGATGGCGCCCAGGCTCTCCGGCTCGTCCATCTCGCCATCGCCCAGAAAGGCCCAGACCTTGCGGTTTTCCGTATTGGCGATGCCGCGCGCGTGCAGATATTTCAGAAAGCGCGCTTCATAAATGGCCATCAGCGGCCCCAGCCCCATGCTCACGGTGGGGAATTGCCAGAACTCCGGCATCAGCTTGGGGTGCGGATAGCTGGACAGCCCCTTGCCGCCCGTTTCCTGGCGGAAGTTGTTCAGCTGCTCTTCGGTGATACGCCCTTCCAGAAATGCGCGGGCGTAAATGCCGGGCGAGCTATGGCCCTGCAAATAAACCAGATCGCCGCCATGCCCTTCACTTTCGGCGTGCCAGAAATGGTTGAAACCCGCGCCCAGCATGGAAGCAAGCGAGGCAAAAGAGCCAATGTGGCCGCCCAAATCGCCCCCGTCAGCCGGATGCAGGCGATTGGCGCGCACCACCATCACCATTGCGTTCCAGCGCATGTAGGCGCGCAGGCGCTTTTCAATCTCGATATTGCCGGGGCAACGCGCTTCCTGATCCGGCTCAATGGTGTTCACGTAGCCCGTGGTGGCCGAAAACGGCAGATCAATGCTGTGCTGGCGCGCGTGTTCCAGCATTTCCTCAATCAAAAAATGCGCGCGTTCTGCGCCTTCGCGGTCAATCACGGCGGACAGCGCATCCAGCCACTCTTTTGTTTCCTGCTCATCCGTATCCACGATGGGGGCGCCGGAAAGGTTTTTCGGGTTTTCTGACATGAAGGCATCTCCTGCAAGGGTCGTAACAAACGATATGTGGCCTGCTGGCCTGCGAGGCATAGTGAGTAATCATCGCACAGCGAAATACCCCTGCCGCCATCAAACAAACGGGGCAAACCGGAGATGAATCAAGAGCGGACCGCGCGTTTTACAAACCTTTGCACAACCACGGTTGAACTTCCTTTTTGGCACTCTTCCAAAGGGAGTGCTAACATTTTTGCCAATATGACCGAGAAAACCACAGCATTGCCTGCTTCTGCCCCTGTTTCCATGCCGGCTTCCGCCCCTGCCGCCCAAGCATCCACCGCCGTTGCCGTGGCCAATCCGTGGGCCGTGGTGCCCTCGTTGGGCAATCTGGATGCCTACATCACCGCCGTCAATCGCCTGCCCCTGCTCACGCAAGAAGAAGAGCAGCAAGCCGCGCGCGAGCTGCGCAGCAGCGGCAGCCTGGAGGCGGCGGGCCGCCTGGTGCTTTCACACCTGCGGCTGGTGGTTTCCGTCTCGCGCCAGTATCTGGGCTACGGCCTGCCGCATGGCGATTTGATACAGGAAGGCAACGTGGGGCTGATGAAGGCCGTCAAGCGCTTTGACCCTGATCAGGGCGTGCGCCTGGTCAGCTACGCACTGCACTGGATCAAGGCCGAAATCCACGAATACATCCTCAAGAACTGGCGCGTCGTCAAGCTCGCCACCACCAAGGCGCAGCGCAAGCTCTTTTTCAACCTGCGCTCCATGAAGCACGAGTTGCGCGCCGAAGACGCCCAGTCCGACATCACCCCGCGCGACACGCTCACGCAGGCGCAGGTGCTCACCGTGGCCGAAGAACTCAAGGTCAAGCCCGAAGAAGTGCGCGAGATGGAAGCGCGCATGGCTGGCGGCGATGTGCTGCTTGACCCCGCGCCCGCCGATGACGGCGACCACGCCTTCGGCCCCATCTCCTGGCTGTCTGACGCCAGCCATGAGCCTGCTGCCATGATCGAAGCCGCCCAGCGCGACCGCCTGGCCACCGAAGGCATTGCCACCGCCTTGCAAAGCCTGGACGAGCGCAGCCGCCGCATCGTCAGCGAACGCTGGCTGAACGTGCGCGATGACGGCAGCGGCGGCATGACGCTGCATGAACTGGCCGCCGAATACGGCGTCAGCGCCGAGCGCATCCGCCAGATTGAAGTGGCCGCCATGAAAAAAATGCGCAAGGCGCTGGCCGAATACGCCTGAAGCCCATCCCTATCCGCTACCTGAAGAAAAGCCGCCCTCCCGGGCGGCTTTTTCATGGCCGGGCAGGGGCATTCAACTGCCCCGCGTCATCGTCGTGCATCTTGAAAAGAGGAGCAGATTCAAGGGGTATGAAATGCGGCTTCGCGCAGTTTCTACTAGGACACCGTGCTATGGATTGAGGAGCGCATCATTCTTGCTTGTCCAGCCCTGCGCGTTCAATCTGGTCTGCTGGCTGCTCTTGCGGACAGGCGGCGCGCGGACAATTCGCGCCATGTTTCACATCGTTTTGGTCGAACCCGAAATTCCGCCCAACACCGGCAACGTTATCCGCCTGGCGGCCAATACGGGCTGCACGCTGCACCTCATTGAGCCGCTGGGCTTTTCCATGAACGACCGCCTGCTGCGCCGCGCCGGGCTGGATTACCACGAGTGGGCCGACGTGCGCCGGCATGCGGATTGGCGCGCTTTTCTCGCCGCCCGCCAGCCTGATCCCGCGCGGTGCTTCGCCCTGACCACGCGCGGCGGGCGCCTGGCGCACGACAACGCCTTTGCGCCGGGCGACTGTCTTGTTTTCGGCGCGGAAACACGCGGCCTGCCGCCTGATCTGCTCGCCGCCTTCGCGCCTGCCCAGCGCTTGCGCCTGCCCATGCGCGCGGGCCAGCGCAGTCTCAATCTCTCCAACGCCGTGGCCGTTACGGTTTTTGAAGCCTGGCGGCAGTGCGGCTTTGCCTGAGAAACTGCCCAAAGCGCCTGTTCAGGCCCTGCCCATGAGCAGGTTCCCGGGGCATGCCGGGTGAAAGGAGCGGAGGGCGCGAAGGGGGATGACGGCCTGGCCTGGCGCGGCGTCATATCTTCAAAAGAAGGAGCGAATTGAAGAGGGTTGAAATCGGCACCTGCGCTTATTCCACTAGGACGTCATGCTATTGAATCAGGAGCTGAAACAGCCTGCCGTCCGGCCCTGCATGGCGGCTCCGTGCTTTCCGCTGCTTTCTTTGCGCGCCAGGGGCAGTCCGGATAATTCCGCCCATGAAGAACATCGTCATTCTGATTTCGGGCACGGGCAGCAACATGGCGGCCATCGTGCAGGCGGCGCGGCAGCAGAAATGGAGCGAGCGGCTGGGCGCGCGCGTGGCCGCCGTCATCAGCAACCGGCCTGACGCCAAGGGCCTGCTGTTCGCACGCGAGCAGGGCATTGCCACTGCCGTGGTCGATCACACGGCGCATGCCAGCCGCGAGGCGTTTGACGCCGCGCTGGCGCAGGCGGTGGACGCGCACCGGCCCGCGCTGGTGGCGCTGGCTGGCTTCATGCGCGTTCTCACGCCCGGTTTCGTGGCCCGCTACGCGGGGCGGCTGCTCAACATTCACCCCAGCCTGCTGCCGGCATTTGCCGGGCTGCACACGCATCAGCGCGCGCTGGATGAGGGCTGCAAAGTGGCCGGGGCCACGGTGCACCAGGTTACGGCGCAGCTCGATCACGGCCAAATCCTGGCGCAGGCCGCCGTGCCTGTTTTGCCGGACGACACGGCTGAAACCCTGGCCGCCCGCGTGCTCACGCAAGAGCACTTGATTTACCCGCAAGCCATCGCCAGGCTGCTGGCCGCGCAGCAGGAGGCGGCGGTGCGCGATAGAACGCAATAGAGCGCGGACGGCAGGGGCCTGCGGCGCGGGGCCTCAAGCCTGCTGCGCCAGCTTGGCCAGCGCCTCATCCAGGGCGCGGCCCACATCCGGTTGCAGGCAGTCTTCGCCCTGCTGCTGAACCTGGGCCGCAAAGCCGGTGCGGCGGGCTATGTCCAGCGGCTGGTGCATCAGGCCGCTGACGATCAGGCGCACGCCGCGCCGCGCGCAGGCGCGGGCCAGGTGCACCAGCGCTTCGGCGCCGGTGGAGTCCACGTAGATGACGTTTTTGAGGTCCAGCACGAGCGCGCGCGCGGGCAGGTGGTCTTCCATGTTCTCCAGCACTTTGGTGGCGCCGAAAAACAGCGCGCCATACAGCCGCCAGACTTGCAGCTGCCCTTCGTGCCCGGCCAGGCGCGGGGTGGTGGCGGCGTCCAGCTGTTCGGCGCGCGAGAGGCTGGAGATGCGGTAGATGAAGGTCAGGCACGCGGCGGCAATGCCGAATTCAACGGCCACCGTCAAATCAAACACCACGGTGAGCAAGAAAACGGCCAGCAGCGTCACGCGGTAGGGCATGCGGTAGCTGCGCAGGCGGGCGAACTCGCGCCACTCGCCCATGTTCCAGGCCACGAACATGAGAATGGCCGCCAGCGTGGCCAGCGGAATGGAAGAAGCCAGCGGCGCGGCCACGAGGATGACGGCCAGCAGCGCCAGCGCGTGCACCATGCCTGCCACGGGGCTGGTGGCGCCGCTTTTCACATTTGTGACGGTGCGGGCAATCGTGCCGGTGGCGGGCATGCCGCCGAAAAAGGGCGTGACGAAGTTGGCGATGCCCTGCGCCATCAGCTCCTGATTGGGGTTGTGGCGGTCGTCAATCATGCCGTCGGCCACGCGCGCGCACAGCAGCGATTCGATGGAGCCCAGCAGCGCCAGCGTGATGGCGGGCATGAGCATGTAGCGCGCCGTGCCCCAGCTGAAATCAGGCAGCGCGAAGGCGGGCAGCGCCGCCGGTATGCCGCCAAAGCGGGTGCCGATGGTTTCCACCGGCAGATCAAAAGCGGCCACCGCCGCCGTGGCCAGCGTCAGCGCCACGATGGAGCCGGGCACGCTGGAGAGCTTGCTGCCAAAGGGCAGGATGGGGCCGATGACGGGCACGCGCGCCGTTTTGAGCCAGCCGCCGCCGTGCTGCCAAAGCACGATGACGGCCAGCGAGGCTGCCGCCACCGCCAGCGCCCAGCCGTTGAAAGTGTCCAGATGCGTCCACAGCGTGCTGACGATGCCGAAAAAGTCGCCCGGCATCTTGGCGATGCGCAGGCCCAGAAAGTCCTTGATTTGCGACAGCGCCACCAGCACCGCGATGCCGTTGGTAAAGCCGATGATGACGGCCACCGGGATGAAGCGCACCAGCGTACCCAGCCGCAGCAGCCCCATCAGGAACAGAAAAACGCCCGACATGGCCGTGGCGATGATGAGGTTGCCCACGCCGTAGCGCTCCACGATGCCATAGACGATGACGATGAACGCCCCCGCCGGCCCGCCAATTTGCACCCGGCTGCCGCCCAGCGCCGCCACGATGAAGCCGGCAATGATGGCCGTGAACAGCCCCGCTTCGGGCTTCAGCCCTGACGCAATGGCAAAGGCCATGGCCAGCGGCAGCGCTACCACGCCCACCGTCAGCCCCGCGCCCACGTCTTTTGAAAGGCGCGCGCGGTTGTAGCCCTTCAGGGCGTCAAGCAGGCGGGGGCGAAAGCGGGGCAGGGCAAAGCTCATGACGGCGGGTTGCGAAATGGCGAAACGGGCAATTGTCCGGCGGCGCCGGAGCGCGCCGCTTGACGCAGGGCAGGCGGGCGCCACGGAACACAAGAGGCCGCAAAAGGCAAAAAGATACACGCATTTGGTTGCAAAACGCTTTTATTTTGATAGCGGCCTGCGCTGATCTCACTAGGACTCGGGGCAGATTTGATACGAAAAACGGAAGTCGATGGCGTGTGCATCATGTAACTATCCATGTGTATCATTTACAGATGGCCGTTTTCCCCCAGACCTATTCCCGTATCCACGATGCCTGCGAGAACCCCGGCGAGCGCCTGGTGATGGAGCAGCTCAGGCGCTGCCTGCCCGATGAATGCGTGGTGTGGCACGACATTCCCGTGGGGCCGCTGCAAAGGCAGCCTGATTTCGTCATCTTCCACCCCGAACGCGGCCTGCTGGTGCTGGAAGTCAAGCACTGGAAGCCGGGCAGCATCCGCAAGGCCAATCTCTCACGCATTACCTTGCAAGACGGCAACAGCCCGCATCCCATGAAGCAGGCGCACGAGTGCGCCTTGCAGGCCATGAGTCCGATTCAGCGCGATGCGCAGCTGAAGCAGGCCAGCGGCCCTTACGCGGGCCATTGCGCCGTGCCCTATGGCTGGGGCGCGGTGATGAGCCGGATGACAGAAGACGACGTGGCGGCGGCGGGCCTGCAAGACATCTTCCCCGCCAGCCACACGCTGCTTCGGCCCGACTTGGCCGATAGCGTGCCGCCCGCCGCCTTTTGCGAGCGCCTCTGGAGCCTGCTGGACAAAGGCTTTGCCGCGCGCCTGAGCGCCAGGCAGCAAGAGCGCGTGCGCTGGCTGATCTTTCCCGAAGTGCGCGTCACCAATTGGTCTGCCGCGCAAAAGGCCGCCGTTGAAGCGGCGGGCCAATTCGCCATTCCCGACCTGATGCAGGTGATGGACCTGAACCAGGAGCAAGCGGCCCGCTCGCTGGGCGAAGGCCACCGCGTGATTCACGGCGTGGCCGGATCGGGCAAGACCATGATCCTCGTCTTTCGCGCGCAGCACCTGGCGCAGCGCAACACCGCGGGCCGCCCCATCCTCGTGCTTTGCTACAACCGCCCGCTGGCCGGGCGCATTGAGCACCAGCTGGCCGGGCGCGGCATCACGCCGGAGCAAGTGCAAGTCAGCACATTTCACGGCTGGTGCAGCCGCATGCTGAACGAATGCGGCATACCCAAACCGCGCAGGCTGCCCGATGGCAACCCGGACTATGAGGCGCTGGTTCACGCCGTGGAGCAGGGCATGAACAAGGGCCAGATACCCAAGGGCGCCTACGCCGCCGTGCTGATTGACGAAGCGCACGACTTTGAAGCCGCCTGGCTGCGCATGGCGGCCCAGCTGCCCGACGAAGCGCAGTCGCTGCTGGTGCTCTATGACGATGCGCAGTCCATCTACCGGCGCAGCGGCAAGCGCCTGCCCAGCTTCAGCAAGATGGGCATCCAGGCAAAAGGCCGCAGCAGCATCTTGCGGCTCAACTACCGCAACACGGCGGAAATATTGGCCCTTTCCATGCTCTGCGCGGGCGGCTTGCTGGATGAAGCCGAAGAAAGCGACACGCGCATGCCCTGCATACACCCCGGTAGCGCCGGGCGGCGCGGCCCGCTGCCTCATCTGCTGCGCTTTGCCACGGGCCGTGAAGAAGCGCAAGGGCTGGCCGCACGCATACACGAGCTGGTGCAAAGCGGCGTGCCCGCGCAAGACATTGCCGTGCTCTGCCGCGAAAAACGCAACTGGGAGCTGCTGAAAACGGCCCTGCGCCAGCGCGGCATTGAGGCCGAGGCCTATATCAGCGGTTCTGTCAGCGGCCATACCAGCGGCAGCGCCGCGCAGAAGAAAAACCAGCTGGACTGGAACGCCCCCAGCGTGAAGCTGCTGACCATGCACGCTGCCAAAGGGCTGGAATTTCCGCACGTCTTTCTCATGCGGCTGGACCTGCTGCCCGCCCAGGCCGCCGCTGAAGAAGACGAGTGGCGCCTGCTGTATGTGGCCATGACCCGCGCCACCGAGCAGCTCACCCTCTCGTGCGCAGGCGATTCGCCCGCCGTCAGCCGCGTGCAGCAGGCGCTGGAGCGCCTGCCCGGCCTGCTGCCCGCGCGGCAGAGCGGGTGAGTAAAGGCCAGCCTGCCAGACGGCATCAGAGCTTGTTCACAAAAACAGGAGCAAATTCAGGCGGGCAAAAATACCGTTCAGCGCAGTTTCCACTAGGACATCATGCTATTGATAGAGGAGCGAAAAAGCGGCTGAACGTTCAGCCTTGCCCATGCGCGGCCTGCGCCTGCGGACAGATGGCAAACAGGCGCTGAGATGGGCCAGGCTGGCTCCATGAGCCGCTCGCGGGCGGCGTTTTTGCTGCCACGCGCGGCGGGCCTGGCCGGTTCACGGTTGGATCCCTGGTTGGCTATAGTGCGCGCGCCATGAACACCCCACAACTGCAACGCACCGTTTTCCTGCTGCTGCTGGCGGCTGTTTCCATTGCCTTTTTGTGGGTGCTGGCGCCGCTGTGGGGCGCGGTGTTCTGGGCGGTGTTGATGGCCATTTTGTTTCACCCGCTGTTTGACGCGCTGTGCCGCCGCCTGAAAGGGCGGCGCAATGCGGCAGCGCTGCTGACGCTGCTGGCTTTCTTGCTGATCGTGGTGCTGCCTGCCACGCTACTGATTGGCGCGCTGGTGAACGAAGCGGCGGCGCTGGTGGATCGCATGCGCGACGGGCAGATTGATTTCCGCGCCTACGCGCAGCAGATCATGGCGGCGCTGCCCAAGTGGCTGACCGACGTGATGAAGCGGCTGGACCTGGTGGACGTGCAAAGCGTGATGGACCGCTTCTCTGACGGCTTCATCAAGGCCGGGCAGATGCTGACCGGGCGGGCGCTGGCGTTGGGGCAGAACGCGCTGATGCTGGCGGTGAACGTGGCCATCATGCTCTATCTGATGTTCTTTTTTCTGCGCGACGGGCGGCAGCTGGCGGCGCTGATCAGCGACACGGTGCCCATGTCGCGCGCGCAAACGCGCTATCTCATGCGCAAGTTCGCCACCGTGGGGCGCGCCACGGTCAAGGGCAACGTGGTGGTGGCCGTGGTGCAGGGCATGCTGGGCGGGCTGGCCTTCTGGGCGCTGGGCGTGCATGGGGCCGTGCTGTGGGGCGTGGTGATGGCGGTGCTCTCGCTGCTGCCCGCCGTGGGCGCCAGCCTGGTGTGGGGGCCGGTGGCCATCTATCTGCTGGCCACCGGATCGGTGTGGCAGGGCGCGGGACTGGCGGCGTGGGGCATGCTGGTGATCGGCATGATCGACAACGCGCTGCGCCCGGTGCTGGTGGGCAAGGACACCAAGCTGCCCGACTATCTGATTTTGCTGACGACGATTGGCGGCCTCTCGCTCTTTGGCCTGTCGGGCTTTGTGGCCGGGCCGGTGATTGCCGCCCTGTTCATGGCCGCCTGGGCGCTATTCAGGCACGCCAATGGCCGCGTGCTTGCCGACCACGAGGAAGACCCTGGCGCAGATGCGGCGCAGGAAGACGAAGACCCGCAAGCCGCAGCGGACGGCGGCGCGCCGCAGGCTGAGACACAGCCGCAAGAAGGCGAAAAAGAAGCGCCAGCGGATTCAGCGCCGGATTCGGCGGCCTGACCACGGCCTCTGAAGCGAAAAAAGGCGCAGGCCGTCATCCGTCGGAAAAGCTACAATCCGCAAGTTTTGCCCGGTCTGCCAAGGGCAAGACAAATTCCGACCCGGCCCGCCCAAGGTGCCGCGCATAACCCCAACAACGCGCGGCAAGGGGCCGGGGCTTCAAGACCCAACCTTCAGGAAAAACACATGTCCGTCACCATGCGTGAAATGCTGGAAGCCGGCGTCCACTTCGGACACCAGACGCGCTTCTGGAACCCCAAGATGGCTCCTTTCATCTTCGGCCATCGCAACAAGATTCACATCATCAACCTGGAAAAGTCGCTGCCGATGTTCCAGGAAGCGCAGAAATTCGCGCGTCAAATGGCCGCCAACCGCGGCACCATTTTGTTTGTCGGCACCAAGCGCCAGGCGCGCGATATCGTGGCTGAAGAAGCCCGCCGCGCCGGCATGCCCTACGTTGAGCAGCGCTGGCTGGGCGGCATGCTGACCAACTTCAAAACCGTCAAAACGTCCATCAAGCGCCTCAAAGACATGCAGGCGCAGCAGGAAGCGGGGCTGGACAACATGAGCAAGAAAGAGCAGCTCCTGTTCGCCCGCGAGCTGGAAAAGCTGGAGCGCGACATTGGCGGCATTCAGGACATGACCGCGCTGCCTGACGCCATCTTCGTGATTGACGTGGGCTACCACAAGATTGCCGTGGCCGAAGCGCGCAAGCTGGGCATTCCGCTCATTGGCGTGGTGGACTCCAACCACAGCCCGGAAGGCATTGATTACGTCATCCCCGGCAACGACGACTCGGCCAAGGCCGTGACGCTGTACGCGCGCGGCATCGCCGACGCCATTCTGGAAGGCAAGGCCAACGCCGTGGACGAAGTGCTGAAAGCCGTGGCTGACAGCGGCGACGAATTCGTTGAAGTGAAAGACGAAGCCGCTGCCTGATGAAGCCGCGCCCGCCTGCGCTTTTGCGTGACGCGAAGCGCCTGGGCGCTTGCAAAGGGGCTTGGCAGCCCCTTTTTTGTGAATTGAATCTGAACGAATCAACGGAGAAATCAAGAAATGGCTGCAATTACCGCAAAAATGGTGGCTGACCTGCGCGCCAAGACCGACGCGCCCATGATGGAATGCAAAAAGGCGCTGACCGAAGCGGACGGCGACATGGCCAAGGCCGAAGAGCTGCTGCGCGTCAAGCTCGGCACCAAGGCTGGCAAGGCGGCCAGCCGCATCACGGCTGAAGGCGTGGTGGCCGCTTTCATCGGAAACGGCGTGGGCGCGATGGTCGAAGTCAATTGCGAAACCGATTTCGTGACCAAGAACGACAGCTTTGCGGCCATGGCCAACGCCGCCGCCCGGCTGACTGCCGAGAAAAACCCCGCCGACGTGGCCGCGCTGGGTGCGCTGCCCTATGAGCAAGACGGCTTTGGCCCCACGCTGGAAGACGTGCGCGTGGGCCTGATCGGAAAGATTGGCGAAAACATGAGCTTCCGCCGCCTGGTGCGCAAGGCGGGCGGCAAAGTCACCAGCTACGTGCACGGCACGCGCATTGGCGTGCTGGTGGAATACGAAGGCGACGAAGTGGCTGCGCGTGACGTGGCCATGCACGTGGCCGCCATGAAGCCCGTGGCGCTGACCAGCGCCGACGTGCCCGCCGAACTGATCGAGCGCGAGCGCAGCGTGGCCCTGGCCAAGGCGCAGGAATCGGGCAAGCCTGCCGACATCGCCGCCAAGATGGTGGAAGGCTCGGTGCAGAAATACCTCAAGGAAGTGGCGCTGTTCAGCCAGCCTTTCGTCAAGAACGACAAGCAGACGGTCGAGCAGATGCTCAAAGAGAAAAACACCAAGGTGACGGGTTTCACCCTGTACGTGGTGGGCGAAGGCATCGAGAAAAAGCAAGACGACTTCGCCGCCGAAGTGGCCGCGCAAGTGGCTGCCGCACAAGGCAAGAGCTGAGCCGGCCTGGCCGGGCGGCTGCCTTGGCAGGCGGGCCGCCCGGGCCTGAACACACTGCCTGCCGCCCATGCGTTCCGCCCACAACAAGTACACGAGAGAGCCTCTTCATGCCACACGACACCCCTGCCCACAAGCGCATTCTGATCAAGCTTTCCGGCGAGGCGCTGATGGGAGACGACGCCTTTGGCATCAACCAGGCCGTCATCGGGCGCATCGTGGGAGAGATTGCCGAAGTCGCGCGCATGGGCGTGCAAGTGGCGGTGGTGATCGGCGGCGGCAACATCTTTCGCGGCATGGCTGGCGGCGCCGTGGGCATGGATCGCGCCACGGCCGATTACATGGGCATGCTGGCCACCGTGATGAACGCGCTGGCGCTGGCCGACGCCATGAACAAAACCGGGCTGACGGCGCGCGTGATGAGCGCCATCAGCATCGATCAGGTGGTGGAGCCTTACGTGCGCCCCAAGGCGCTTCAGTACCTGGAAGAAGGCAAGGCCGTGGTGTTCGCCGCTGGCACGGGCAATCCCTTTTTCACCACCGACACGGCGGCGGCCCTGCGCGGCGCCGAAATCGGCGCGGAGCTGGTGCTCAAGGCCACCAAGGTGGATGGCGTTTATTCCGCCGATCCCCGCAAAGACGCCCAGGCCACGCGCTACGCGCGCCTGAGCTTTGACGAGGCCATGACGAAAAACCTGGGCATCATGGATGCCACGGCTTTCGCCTTGTGCCGCGACCAGAAACTGCCGATCAAGGTGTTTTCCATCTTCAAGCCGGGCGCCCTCAAGGCCGTGGTCATGGGCGCGGATGAAGGAACCCTCGTTCACGTCTGAAGGAGCCGAACATGACGATTGCAGACATCAAGAAAAACCTCCAGGCCAAGATGGACCAGTCCATCGCCGCCTTCAAGAACAACCTCACGAAAATCCGCACGGGCCGCGCCAATCCGGCCTTGCTGGACACCATTCATGTGGAGTACTACGGCAGCCACGTGCCCCTGTCGCAGGTGGCCAACGTCTCGCTGCTGGACTCGCGCACCATCAGCGTGCAGCCGTGGGAAAAGAACATGGCCGCAAAAATCGAAAAGGCCATCCGCGAAAGCGACCTGGGCCTGAACCCCGCCAGCATGGGCGATCTGATCCGCGTGCCCATGCCGCCCATGAGCGAAGAGCGCCGCAAGGAAATGACCAAGCTGGTGCGCCATGAAGGCGAAAGCGCCAAGATCGCCATCCGCAACCTCCGGCGCGATGCCAATGAAGCCGTGAAAAAGCTCGTCAAGGACAAGGAAGCCTCCGAAGACGACCAAAAGCGCGCCGAGGCCGACATCCAGAAGCTCACCGACAAGCACATTGCCGAGATTGACGCGCTGGTGGCCGAAAAGGAAAAAGACGTGATGGCTGTTTGAGCGGGCTGGGCAGGCTTTGCGCGCCTGCTCTTTCCAGTCTGGCCCCGTTTTCGTCATCTCTCGACGCTTATTGCCGCTTGCCAGCGTGCTGCCCGCCCGTTTGGCTTTCCGCCGCCCATGCCTTTCTTGCCGTCTTCCGCCCATCCGCTGCCCAGGCACATTGCCATCATCATGGACGGCAATGGCCGCTGGGCGCGGCAGCGTTTTTTGCCGCGCATCGTGGGGCATCGCCAGGGCGTCGCCTCGCTGCGCCGCTGCGTGCAGGCGTGCGCGGCGCGCGGCGTGCAGGCGCTGACGGTGTTTGCGTTTTCTTCTGAAAACTGGCGCCGCCCGCCCGATGAAGTCAGCGGCCTGATGGGCCTGATGGGCAAGTCGCTCGCCAGCGAAGTGCCTGCCTTGCAAGAAGCGGGCGTGCGGCTGCGCTTTATCGGGCAGCTGAATGCGCTGGCCGAGGGCCTGCAAGCCGCGCTGGCGCAGGCCGAGGCGCAAACCGCCAGCGGCCAGCGCATGACGCTCAATGTGTGCCTGAACTACGGCGGCCGCTGGGACATCGTGCAAGCCGCAGCCCGGCTGGCCGCGCGCGGTGAAACCATCACCGAAGAAGCGCTGGGGCAAGCGCTCTCGCTGGCCTGCTCGCCTGACCCCGACTTGCTCATCCGCACCGGCGGCGAGCAGCGCATCAGCAACTTCCTGCTCTGGCAGTGCGCCTACAGCGAGCTTTTCTTCAGCGACCGGCTCTGGCCGGACTTTGACGAAGCCGCGCTGGACGAGGCCCTGGCCGCCTACGCCGCGCGCGAACGGCGCTTTGGCAAAACCTCCGAGCAAGTGCAGCCGCCAGTGCAGCCACAGGACGGGCAGGCATGCTGAAGCAGCGCGTCATCACCGCCTTGGTGCTGCTGGCCGTTTTTCTGCCCGCCCTTTTCGCGCCCGTGGCCGCGCCTTTTCTGGCGCTGACGCTGGTGCTGATTGCCGCTGCGGCCTGGGAATGGGCGCGGCTCAACGGCCTGGCTGGCGCGCCAGCCCTTGCCACGGGGCTGCTGTGCGCGGCGCTTTGCGCCGGGCTGTGGCTGGGCGGCGCGGTGGCGCGGCCCCTTCCCGCCTTGTGGCTGGGCGTGGGCGCGCTGTGGATCGCCGGCGGCGCGTGGCTGCTGCGCCGTGGCGTGGCAGGCTGGCCGCGCGTGCCGCTGATTGCGCGCTGGTGCGCGGGGCTGGCAGTGCTGACGGCCGCCTGGCTGGCCATGGCGCAAGCGCACGGCATGGGCGTGAACTTCCTGCTTTCCGTGCTGGCGCTTGTTTGGACGGCCGATATTGGCGCCTATTTCGCTGGCCGCGCCCTGGGCGGGCGCCTCACGCACGGCGCGAAGCTGGCCCGCAATATCAGCCCCGGCAAAAGCTGGGAAGGCGTGTGGGGCGGCATGGCCGGCGTGCTGCTGCTGGCCGCTGGCTGGGCGTGGCTGGATGACGCGGCCCGCCCCAGCCTGTTTGCCCGCCTGCACCAGGCCGGGCCGCTGTGGCTGGCGCTGGGCGCGCTGCTGCTGGCGGGCATGAGCGTGGTGGGCGATCTGGCCGAGTCTCTGGTCAAGCGCAGCGCCGGCATGAAAGACTCCAGCGGCCTGCTGCCCGGCCACGGCGGCGTGCTCGACCGCATAGACGCCCTGCTGCCCACGCTGCCCCTGGCGCTGGCGCTGACCGGGCTGATGGACTGACATCCCATGAAAAAACAACGCCTGGCCGTGCTTGGCTCCACAGGCTCCATTGGCGCCAGCACGCTGGATGTGGCCGCGCGCCATCCTGACCGCATTGAAGTCGTCGCGCTCACGGCCGCCACGCAGGTGGACAAGCTGCTGGCGCAGTGCGAGCGCTTCCGCCCCCGCGTAGCAGCCATGGCCAGCGCCCCCCACGCCGCGCAACTGGCCGAAAAAATCAGGCAAAAAGGGCTTGAAGTCCGCGTGGATACTGCGCCGGCAGCTATTGAAAACATAGCGTCCAGCGCAGAGGTGGACACCGTTATGGCCGCCATCGTCGGCGCGGCGGGCCTGGCGCCCTGCCTGGCCGCCGCCCGCGCGGGCAAGCGCCTGCTGCTGGCCAACAAAGAGGCGCTGGTCGTCGGCGGCAGCCTGTTCATGCGCGCCGTGCGCGAAGGCGGCGCCACGCTGCTGCCCATCGACAGCGAGCACTCCGCCATCTTCCAGTCCCTGCCCGAAGACCCCGCCACCTGGGGCCAGCGCGTCGAGCGCATCATCCTCACCGCTTCAGGCGGCCCCTTTCGCACCTGGGAGCCGGCCCGGCTGCGCAGCGTCACGCCCGAACAGGCTTGCGCCCATCCCAACTGGCGCATGGGCCGCAAGATTTCCGTGGACTCGGCCACCATGGTGAACAAGGCGCTGGAAATCATCGAGGCGCGCTGGCTCTTTGGCATGCCGCCTGAAAAGCTCTGCGCCCTCATTCACCCGCAAAGCGTCATCCACTCCATGGTTCAGTATCTGGACGGCTCCATCGTCGCCCAGCTGGGCACGCCCGACATGCGCGTGCCCATCGCCTACGGCCTGGCCTGGCCGCAGCGCATGGCATCCGGCTCGCCCGCGCTGGACTTTGGCGCCTTGCAGGGCCTGACCTTTGAAGACATGCAAAGCCACGGCCACCCCGCGCGCTTTCCGTCCCTGGCCCTCGTCTGGCAAGTGCTGCGCGCGCCTGAAGGCGCCTGCGCCGTCTTCAACGCCGCCAATGAAGTGGCCGTTGAAGCCTTCTTGCAAGGCCGCATCCGCTTTGACCAGATTCACGCCGTCATCCAGTCCACGCTGGAAGCCGGCGCTTGCCACCCCGCGCCCGATCTGCCCGCCCTGCTCGCGCTGGACGCCAGCGCGCGCCGCACGGCGCAGGAAGCGGCGCGCAAGCTGGCCTGAAAGCCTGTCAGGGCCTTCGTCCGCCCGATGGGCAGGCGCCGAAGCGGCTACATCGAAACACAGGGCGGCTGGCGGGCGAAGGGGGCTTCTGGTTCATCTTTCGCTTGCCAGGGACTAACAAAAACAGGAGCGAATTCAAGGGGATCAAAATACCGACTGGCGCATTTTTGACTAGGACATCATGCTATGAATTAAGGAGCTAAAAATGCCGTCCAATCAGCATAGTTTTATCGTTCATGCCGCGCTCATTTTTCAACCAACCCAATTCGTTTTTTGCCGTTTGCAGCCAAGCCATGAGCAGCTGATGGAGCAGGAAACGGCAGCACCAGTCCAAGGGCAAATGGGCATGCAGCCTGGGCGCGGATTGGGTTTGCCGCGATTCAAACAAGGCAGGCAGGCTTTTCGTCAAAGCGGCATGACCATGAAAAAAGCGCCTTCAATGAGGCGCTTTTTTCATGGCTGGCAAAAGCCGTTCAACCTTGATGCGGGCGCTTGCCAGCGTTTTTCTTGCTGCGCGTGTGAGCGCCGCGCTCCAGGCTTTTGCGCTGGCCGCCGCCCAAGCGGGGCGCAGGCGCGCCAGGCAACGGCTTGGTGGCTTTGCGATCGGCTTCGGTAACGAGTTTGTTGCCCATGATGTGAAGTTCCTTTCAAGTAACGGCGGGATTGGAAAAACCGGATATTGTCACTGCTTTTTGGCTATTTGGTTATAGATGAACAAGGCGATGAGCGCGCCAATGATGGAAGCGCCCCAGCCCATGGGCGAGCCTGCCGGGTACAGCCCCAGCGCGCCGCCGCCATAGCTGGCCAGTACAGACCCGGCCATGCCCAGCAGCGCCGTCGCGAAAAAACCCATGCTCTGATTGCCCGGCATGAGCGCCCGCGCTATCAGCCCCACGATAAAACCCACGATTACGGCAACGATGAGATCCCACAGCATCCGGCTTGTCCTTTGCAAACGATGGAAAGGACTGACTGTAGCAGCGAATCTGCCGCAAATCCGGCGCGCTTGCACAAACCCGGCCGCCGCAGGCGCATGGCTGGCATGCCATGAAGGGATATTTCCGGCCAGCGGCGTTTTCAGGTCTTTCATATTCATACAGGCTCATACAGGCGAATATCATGACCGCCCAGGCCTGTATGGCGTTCGCAGGAGCCGGGTGGCTTTTGTTTCCATGCCGTTCAGTGCACGCTTTTTCTGAATGTACGTCTGGATATACGCTCAGCCACAGCCTGGCGGCAGATTGGATTGATTCACGTCCTTTCCACCCATTGCCTTGTTTGCCGCCGCTTGATTTTTTTATTCCCTCGCCCCATTTGCCCGCGCCATGACTGCTGAAAACCCCCTGTTCAATCTTTCCCCTCTTCCACGTTTTGATTTGATTCGTCCCGAGCATGTGGCCCCGGCCATTGACGCGCTGCTGGCCAAGGCGCGCGCTGCGCTGGAGGAGGTGACAGCGCCTGGCTTTGCCGCCAGCTGGCAGGCGCTTTCGGCCACGCTGGATGTGGCGACCGAGCGGCTGTCTCTGGCCTGGGGCGTGGTCAGCCACCTGAACGCCGTGGCTGACACGCCCCAGCTGCGCGCCGCCTATAACGCGGCTTTGCCCAAAATTGCCGAGTTCTACACGCGCCTGGGCTGCGACGAGCGCCTGTATGCCAAATACAAGGCTATCGACGCCAATGCGCTCAATGCCGAGCAGCGGCAGGCGCTGAAAAATGCCTTGCGCGGTTTTGTGCTGGGCGGCGCGGAGTTGCACGGCGAGGCCAAGAAGCGCTTTGCTGAAATTCAGGAGCGCAGCGCCGAGCTGACGCAGAAATTCAGCGAAAACGCGCTGGACGCCACCGACGCTTTCGCGTACTACGCCAGCGCCGAAGAAATGGCCTGCGTGCCTGACGATGTGAAAGCCGCCACGCGCGCCGCCGCCGAAGCCGAGGGGCAAAGCGGCTACAAGCTCACACTCAAGCTGCCCTGCTATCTGCCGATGATGCAGTTTGCTGCCAGCTCCGCGCTGCGCGAGCGCCTGTATCGCGCCTATGCCACGCGCGCTTCCGACCAGGCCGAGGGCGATGCCCGCCGTTTTGACAACACGGCCATCATGCAGGAGATATTGGCGCTGCGGCATGAAGAAGCGCAGCTGCTGGGCTACCCGGACTTTGGCGCTGTCTCGCTGGTGCCTAAGATGGCTGAATCGCCCGAAGAAGTGGTGCGTTTTTTGCGCGAGCTGGCAGCCAAGGCGCGCCCCTACGCCGAACGCGATGTGCAGGACTTGCGCGACTACGCCCGCAAGGAGCTGGGGCTGGACGATCCGCAGCCCTGGGACTGGACTTACCTGAGCGAGCGTCTGCGCGAGGCGCGTTACGCCTTCAGTGAGCAGCAAGTCAAGTCTTATTTCACGCTGCCCAAGGTGCTGGCGGGGCTGTTTCGCATTGCCGAGACGCTGTTTGAAATCAGCATCCGCCCCGATCAGGCGCCCGTGTGGCACAGCGGCGTGAGTTTTTACCGCATTGAGCGCGACGGCAAGCTGCTCGGCCAGTTCTATCTGGACCCTGCCGCGCGCCCCGGCAAGCGCGGCGGCGCGTGGATGGATGACGCGCGCTCGCGCTGGCTGCGCCCCGACACCGGCCGGCTGCAAACGCCCGTGGCCTATCTTGTGTGCAACTTCGCCGAAGGCGTGGACGGCAAGCCCGCCTTGCTCACGCATGATGACGCGACCACGCTCTTTCACGAATTCGGTCACGGCCTGCACCACATGCTCACGCAGGTGGACGAGCGCGATGTTTCCGGCATCAGCGGCGTGGAGTGGGACGCGGTGGAGCTGCCCAGCCAGTTCATGGAGAACTTCTGCTGGGAATGGAACGTGCTGCAACACATGACCGCCCACGTGGATACGGGCGAGCCGCTGCCACGCGAGCTGTTCGACAAGATGCTGGCCGCGCGCAACTTCCAAAGCGGCATGCAAACCCTGCGGCAAATCGAATTCGCCCTGTTCGACATGCTGCTGCACACCGCCAGGGAGCCGGTGAAAGACGTGCAGGCCCTTTTGCTGGCCGTGCGGCAGGAAGTGGCTGTGCTGCACCCGCCGGCCTGGGGCCGCATGGCGCACACCTTCAGCCACATCTTCGCGGGCGGCTACGCGGCGGGTTACTACAGCTACAAGTGGGCTGAAGTGCTGGCCGCCGACGCATACGCTGCTTTTGAGGAAACCGTCACGCCTGACGGCCAGCACAGCCTGGAAACCGGACGAAAATACCGCCAGGCCATTCTGGAGGCTGGCGGCAGCCGCCCCGCCATGGAGTCATTCAAAGCTTTCCGGGGCCGTGAACCCAGCCTGGATGCGCTCCTGCGCCACCAAGGCATGGCCTAAAGTGTGCCACTCACTAGGAGAAAACAGACCAATGAAATCCGCTCGCTCACTGCTTCTGCCCGTAGCTGCCCTGACTCTGCTTGCAGGCGCCGCGCAAGCGCAGGTTTATCGCGTGGTCGGCCCTGATGGGCGCGTCACCTTTTCAGACAAACCACCCGTCAATGCCAGCCAGCCCGTTACGGCCCAGCGCAGCGGCGGCAGCCCCGTGCCCGCCACAGCTCCCAACGGTCTGCCATACGAGCTGAACCAGGTGGCGCAGAAATACCCTGTCACTCTCTACACAAGCACAGACTGCGCTCCTTGCGACGAGGGCCGCAGCTACCTGAACCAGCGCGGCATTCCCTACGCCGAAAAAACCATCGCCACCAACAACGACATTGCTGCGCTGAAAAAGCTCACGGGCGGCGATACGACTTTGCCCGCCCTCACCATTGGCGGCCAGCGCCTGGCGGGCTATTCAGATGTGCAGTGGGGCCAGTATCTGGACGCGGCTGGCTACCCCAAAACCTCCCAGCTGCCATCCAGCTACAAGCGCCCTGCACCGGCCGCGCTGTCACCCATCAAGATCGCGCCTGCAGCGCCCCAAAAAGCGGAAGGCAGCGCACCAGATGCCAGCGGCTACCAGCCGCCCAGCGTCACTCCTCCTGGACCATCGGCTGACAATCCGGCGGGCATTCGCTTCTGAGAACCTGTTCAGAGCGCCGAAACCCCGTTTGAAGCCGCCTCCGGGCGGCTTTTTCTTGTGCTTTTGCCTGCAATTGGCGGCTCCAAATCCTGAAACGACTGTTGCGGCGTGAATGAAAAGGGGAACGCAAAGTCAATACAGGCGTGCCAGTTTGTAAGAAAACGGGGTACGGAAGCTCGAAAAGGCGTTTCACGCGCTTGCGCAGCTCTGCTTATCCAGTAGCATCGCGGCCAGCCGCCTTGGGGCGCTGCGCATCAGGGCTGCTTTTTTTTGTTCTGGACATTTATTTCCAAGGATCAACCATCATGGCAACTGCAAAAAAAGCAACTGCTAAGGCCCCTGCGGCCGCCAAGAAGGCTCCCGCCGCCAACAGCGGCTTCATGAAGCCCCTGACCCCCAGCCCGCAGCTGGCCGCCATCATCGGCAGCAAGCCCATGCCCCGCACCGAGGTGACGAAAAAAGTGTGGGAATACATCAAGGCGCACAAGCTGCAAGACGCCGCCAACAAGCGCAACATCAACGCGGATGCCAAGCTCAAGGAAATCTTCAAGAAGCCCCAGGTTTCCATGTTCGAGATGACCAAGCTCATCAGTGGCCACCTGTCTTGACTGACCGGCTTCAACGGTCACTGTCAGACCGGCCTGCGGGCCGGTTTTTTCTTGCCTGTTTTTTCATTTGCGAACCTCTGAAAAAAGACGGGGTTCACTGGTAATAATCGCGCCTTTTTTCAACCACCTGACCCTGAAAGGCTGCACGATGCTCGTGGGCTTTATCGTCCTGTATTTACTGGCCTCAATTGGCGTGGGGCTGTATGCGGCGCGGCGCGTGCACAACACGGCCGATTACGCGGTGGCCGGGCGCAGCCTGCCCATGGCCGTGGTCATCGCCACGACTTTTGCGACCTGGTTCGGCTCCGAAACCGTCATGGGCGCGCCCGCGCAGTTCATGGCCAACGGGCTGGGCGGCGTGGTGGAGGAGCCTATTGGCTCCAGCCTGTGCCTGGTGCTGGTGGGCCTGTTTTTCGCGCGCAAGCTGTATGAGCTGAACATCATCACCATTGGCGACTACTACCGCCAGCGCTACGGGCGCGTGGTGGAGGTGGTGTGCTCGCTGATGGTCATCTTCAGCTACCTGGGCTGGGTGGGCGCGCAGATCACGGCGCTGGGGCTGGTGTTCAACATGCTCAGCCACGGCTCGATTTCACTGACCTGGGGCATGGCGCTGGGCACGGCGGTGGTGCTGCTGTACACGCTGTACGGCGGCATGTGGTCGGTGGCGCTGACGGACTTTGTGCAGATGATCGTCATCGTGCTGGGCCTGATGGCCATTGCCTGGTACGCCGCCGGCCTGGCAGGCGGCGCGCAGCGCGTGCTCGAGTTCACGGCCAGCGAGGGCAAATTCCGTTTCTTCCCCACGGGCGGCGCCAAGGAGTGGCTGTTTTTCGTGGCAGCGGCCATCACGATGATGCTCGGCTCCATTCCGCAGCAGGACGTGTTCCAGCGCGTGATGTCATCCAACAGCGTGCAGACGGCGCGGCGCGGCCCCATCGCGGGCGGCCTGCTGTATCTCGTGTTCGCCTTCGTGCCCATGTTCATCGTGATGACGGGCCTGCTGGTGGTGCCCAACGCCGCCCAGGTGCTGGCCGACGATCCGCAAAAGCTGCTGCCCACGCTGGTGATGAGCCACATGCCCATCGCCTTGCAAGTGGCCTTTTTCGGCGCGCTGCTGTCGGCCATCATGTCCACGGCCTCGGCCACGCTGCTGGCGCCTTCCACCACCTTTGTGGAAAACATCTTGCGCAACCTGCGCCCCGGCATGAGCGACGCGCACACGCTCAAGGCCATGCGCGCCAGCGTGCTGATCTTCACCATCTGCGTGCTCACCTACGCCATCACGATGGAAGGCTCGTCCATCTATGACCTGGTTTCGGGCGCCTACCAGATTCCGCTGGTGGGCGCGTTCGTGCCGCTGGTGTTTGGCATCTACTGGCGGCGCGCTTCCACGCAAGGGGCCATGCTGGCGGTGGCGATGGGGCTGGGCGTGTGGCTGCTGTTTGTGGCCAGCCCCATGCTCCGGGCCGCTTTTCCGCAGCAGCTCGCGGGCTTGCTGGCCGCCGTCATCGGCATGGTGTTCGGCTCGCTCGCCCCGCAGTGGCTGCCCAACCAGAAGGAATATGCGCCGCAGTATCGCGGCAGCCCCGCGTGAAAACCTGTTCATGGTCTGGCCATGAGGGGCGAAAGTGCAAACCGGGGCCGCAAACCGCAGACGGGTCTCGTGAGCCAGTGAAGATTCGCAACATCCACGCCCGGGTCCGCACTGGCTCTGGCAGGGCGCTTGCAAGGCGTGCGGCGCCTTGCTGCCGCCTGAAGCCGCAAGGCGCGCTCCGGCATTTCTAAAATGCCGCCATCCGCCTGAAACGGCCCCGCTGCTGGGGCCGTTTTGCATTGGCATTTGAGCTGGGCGCGCATTTTTAGCGCGCTGACGGCTTCACTTTTCAAGGAGCGCCTTCATGCAACGCCACCGCTTTGCCACCGCCGCTGCCCTGGCCGCCGCCTTGGCGCTGGCCGCCTGCGGCAAGCATCCCGCCGCGCCCGCGCCTGTGCGCGCCGTCAAGCTGATGACTGTGGCCGCCGCCCCGGCTGCCAGCCAGCCCGAATATGCGGGCGAAGTGCGGGCCGAAGTGGAATCGCGCCTGGGTTTTCGCGTGGCGGGCAAGATCATCGAACGCGCCGTGGAGCCAGGCCAGCATGTGAAAAAAGGCCAGCTTCTGGCCCGGCTGGATGCGCGCGACTACCAGCTTGCCGCCGATGCGGCGCGCGCCCAGACGGCCGCCGCGCAGGCCCAGCGCGATCTGGCCGCCACGGATCTGGAGCGCTTTTCCGCTCTGCGCGACAAAGGCTTCATCAGCAGCGCGGAGCTGGACCGGCGCGCCACGGCGCTGCAATCGGCTGAATCGGCGCTCAAGCAGGCGCGCGCGCAGCTGGCCGCCCAAGGCAATCAGGCGGGCTACACCCATTTGCTGGCCGATGCCGATGGCGTTGTCACCGGCGTGGATGCCGAAGCGGGCCAGGTGGTGGCCGCAGGCGCGCCCGTCGTGCGCCTGGCGCGCGACGGCGCGCGCGACATTGCCTTTGCCGTGCCTGAAGGCCAGGCGCAGCGCCTGGCGGCTGGGCAAAACGCCACCGTGCGCCTGTGGGCCAGCGATGAGAAGCTGCCCGCCCGCATCCGCGAGATCGCCGCCAGCCCCGACCCTGCCACCCGCACCTATACCGTCAAGGCCGCCCTGCAAGGCCAGGCCGCTGCCAGCGCCCCGCTGGGCGCCACCGCCTACGTCACGCCGGAAAGCGCCGCCCAGGCGGGCGCCGCCGCCCTGAGCCTGCCGGGCAGCGCCCTGTGGCAGGCCGCTGACGGCCAATCCGCCGTCTGGCGCTATGACCCGGCCAGCAGCGCCGTTGAGCAGCTGAATGTGCAAGTGGGCGGCGTGCAAGGCGATAGCGTGCTGATTAGCGGCGGCCTGCAAGAGGGCATGCAAATCGTCACCAGCGGCGTGCACGCCCTCCAGCCGGGCCAGAAGGTCAGCATCTACAAGCCCCGGGCCGCCGCCGAAGCCGCTGAAGCTGCCGAAACGGCGCAAGCCCAAGACGCGCCGCCATCCGGCAGCCCGGACAGCGCCACCGCTCCATGACACGGCTCAGCAACACCGCCCGGCAACGCCGCTCAGGCACGCCAGATCATGCGCCCGCTTCAGAAACAGGAGCGAATTCATGCGATTGAAAACGCCGCTCGCGCAATTTCCACTAGGACCTCATGCTATGAATAGAGGAGCGAAAACAAGCCCTCTTCTTCTCAGAACCTGTCCAGAGTCTGGCCGCAAGGGGCGAACGTGCGGGTCGAAATGGGCTGCAAGGCGCAAACCGCAGACTGCTTTTGTGACCCGGCGGAGATTTGCAACGCCGCACAGCGCCTTGAGACCGTGTCCATGTCCGCACTGGCCGCAGCCACGGGCAGATTTTGGACAGCCTTTCAAACGCGCACCGCGCCGTCATTGAACGTCATTGAAAAATGGATTGCGTCACAAAAAACGCCATGACGAAAAAGAAAGCCTTGCCGTGCGGCTGGAGCTTGAAATGAATCATCCGGGCGGGCATGCCCATCCGGCGGCTCATGACGCCGCCGCCGCAATTGAAAAGAAGAGGAATATTGATGCAGGCCAGTGAGGTGAATGCGGGCGGCAGCCGTTTCAATCTTTCGCGCTGGGCGCTGGCGCACGCGCCGCTGGTGCGCTATCTGATGGTGGCACTCATGCTGCTGGGCGCGGCCGCCTACTTTCAGCTGGGGCAGGATGAAGACCCGCCCTTTACCTTCCGCGCGATGGTGGTGCGCGCCTGGTGGCCGGGCGCCAGCGCGCAGCAATTGGCCGAGCAGGTGACCGACAAGCTCGAGCGCGCTTTGCAGGAAGTGCCTTATGCCGACAAGATCGTCAGCTATTCCAAGCCGGGCGAAACCACCATTACCTTCCAGCTCAAGGACCATTCGCCCGCGCGCGATGTGCCGCAAATCTGGTACACGGTGCGCAAGAAAATCGGCGACATGCGCGCCACGCTGCCCCAGGGCGTGATCGGCCCGTATTTCAATGATGATTTTGGCGATGTCTATGGCGTGATTTACGCGCTTCAATCCGGCGGCGGTTTTTCAAAGGCTGAAATGAAAACCATCGCCGATGATGTGCGCCGGGAGCTTTTGCGCGTGAAAGACGTGGCAAAAGTGGAGATTTTCGGCGCGCAAGACGAAAAAATTTATATCGAGGTTTCGCAAAAGCGCCTGGCCGAGCTGGGGCTGGACATGAACGCCGTGCTGGCGCAGCTGGGGCAGCAAAACGCCGTGGTTTCAGCCGGCAGCGTGGAAACGGCGCTGGAAGTGGCGCCCGTGCGCGTGAGCGGCGCTTTCGGCTCGGTGCAGGCGCTGCGCGACATGCCCATTCGCGGCCCTTCGGGGCGGCAGCTGCGCCTGCAAGACATCGCCCAGGTGCGGCGCGGCTATGTGGAGCCGCCGCAGGTGAAGGTGCGCCACGATGGCAACGAAGTGATTGCGCTGGGCGTGTCGATGGCCAAGGGCGGCGACATCATCGCCCTGGGCAAGGCGCTGAAAGAGGCGGCGGCCCGCATCGAAAGCACGCTGCCCGCCGGCATGACGCTCCAGCAAGTGCAAGACCAGCCTGCCGTGGTGGCCGGCTCGGTCAATGAGTTCGTGCGGGTGCTGGTGGAGGCCGTGGCCGTGGTGCTGGGCGTGAGCTTTCTCTCGCTGGGCCTGCACAAGCGCCCCGGCGGCCCCCATCCCTTGCGGCGGCGCTGGGTGCTGGATTCGCGCCCCGGCCTGGTGGTGGGCATCACCATTCCGGCGGTGCTGGCCATCACTTTTCTGCTCATGTATTACTGGGGCATCGGGCTGCACAAGGTGTCGCTGGGCTCGCTCATCATCGCGCTGGGGCTGCTGGTGGACGACGCCATCATTGCCGTTGAAATGATGGTGCGCAAAATGGAAGAAGGTTATGACCGCCTGCGCGCTGCCACATTTGCCTACGAATTGACAGCCATGCCCATGCTCACGGGCACGCTGATTACCGCCACGGGTTTTCTGCCCATCGGCATTGCCAAATCAACCGTGGGCGAATACACCTTTGCCATATTTGCCGTGACGGTGATTGCGCTATTGGCCAGCTGGGTGGCTTCGGTGATTTTCGTTCCGCTTTTGGGCACGTGGCTTTTGAAAATACCGCCGCACGTGGCGCATGCGCGGGAAAATGCCATTGAAAACCGCCGCGAAAACACTCTTGAACATAGCCATGAAAATGCGGCCGAAAATACCGGCGAGCTGCATGACAATTTCAACACGCCTTTTTACATGACCTTTCGCCGCCTGGTGGCCTGGTGCGTGCGGCGGCGCTGGCTGACCATTGGCGCCACGGCGCTGGTGTTTGCGCTGGGCATGGCGGGCATGGGGCGGGTGCAGCAGCAGTTTTTCCCCGACTCCACGCGCCCCGAAATCCTGGTGTCGCTCTGGCTGCCCGAAGGCGCCAGCTTCGCGGCCACTGAAGACGTGGCCACGCGCGTGGAAAAGCGCATCCGGCAAGCGCCGGGCGCTGCCAGCGTGAGCGTGTGGATTGGCTCGGGCGTGCCGCGCTTTTACCTGCCGCTGAACCAAATCATGCCGCAGAGCAACGTGGCGCAGCTCATCGTGCTGTCGCAGGACATGGCCGCGCGCAATCACCTGCTCGGCAGCCTGCCCGCCCTGCTGGCGCAGGAATTTCCGGAAGCGCGCGCGCGCGTCAAGCTCCTGTCCAGCGGGCCGCCCGTGGATTACCCGGTGCAGTTCCGCGTGATCGGGCCTGATCCGCAGCAGCTGCGCGCCTACGCCAACGAAGTCAAGGCCGCCCTGCGCGCCAACGTGTACATGCGCGACGTGAACGACAACTGGAACGAGTCCATCAAAACGCTGCGCCTGCAAATTGACCAGGCCAAGGCGCGCGCGCTGGGCGTATCCAGCCAGTCCATCGCGCAAGCGCTGCACGTCATGCAAAACGGCGCGGCCGTGGGCCAGTACCGCGAGGGCGACAAGCTCATCGACATCACCTTGCGCCAGCCCGCCAGCGAACGCGGCGCGCTCGACAGCCTGGCCGGCGCTTACGTGGCCACCGCCAGCGGCAAAGCCATTCCGCTGGCGCAAATCGCCACGCCCGTGCTGGCCTGGGAGCCGGGCGTGATGTGGCGCGACAAGCGCGAATACGCCATCACCGTGCAAGGCGACGTGGCCCAAGGCATGGAAGGCGCCACCGTCACGGCGCAACTGCTGCCCGCCTTGCGCAAGCTGGAAGCGCAGTGGGCCGAGCAGACACCCGGCTACCGCCTGGAAGTGGCCGGCGCCACCGAAGAAAGCAGCAAAGGCTCCGCCTCCATCGCCGCCGGCGTGCCTGTCATGCTGTTCATCACCTTCACGCTGCTCATGCTCCAGCTGCAATCGTTCAGCCGCGCCATGCTGGTCTTTCTGACCGGCCCGCTGGGCATCGCGGGCGTGGCCGCCGCCTTGCTGGCGCTGAACCGGCCATTCGGCTTCGTGGCCCTGCTGGGCGTCATCGCCCTCATGGGCATGATTCAGCGCAACTCGGTCATCCTCATCGACCAGATCGAACTCAACCGCCGCCACGGCATGAGCGCCAGCCACGCCATCGTGGAAGCCGCCGTGGGCCGCCTGCGCCCCATCGCGCTGACGGCCGCCGCTGCCGTGCTGGCCATGATTCCCCTCTCGCGCAGCGTGTTCTGGGGGCCGATGGCCGTGGCCATCATGGGCGGTCTCATCGTCGCCACGGCGCTGACCCTGCTGGCCCTGCCCGCCATGTACGCGGCGTGGTTCCGCGTGAAGGCTGAACCAGAAGGCGCAAGCCCGTAGAATCCGCCTCTTTCGCAGCGGGCTTCACGGCAATTCACGGCAAGCTTCGCGGCGGCCCCAAACCGCGCGGGTGGCGAAATTGGTAGACGCACCAGGTTTAGGTCCTGACGCCCGCAAGGGCGTGCCGGTTCGAGTCCGGCTCCGCGCACCACGGCAAAAAGCCCTTGGGCCAGTTTTGGCCCAAGGGCTTTTTCTTGCCCGCTCGCTTCAAAAAAGATAGCTGCCGATCCAGTCTGCGCCAGGACTTGCGGGCGATGGGAGCCATGCACAAAAAAGTCCGGCGCGGGCCGGACTTGGCTGCGGGAGCGGCGGGAGCGGGAGTCAGCCGCAGCTGCCGACGAAGCCGCACTGGGTGCAGTAGTCGCAGCCGTCTTTGCGGATCATGGCGCGGGCGCCGCATTCGGTGCATTTCTTGCCGGCCATCATGCCGGGGGTGATGGCGTGGGCGCCGTCGCTTTGCGGCGCGTCCTTGGCGGCCTGCAAGGTTTCTGCGGCGGGCAAATCGCCTTCGGCAAAGAGCGAGCCTTGGGCGCGGCGGGCGATGAGGTCTTCAATGGCGTAGCCGATGGCGGCCACTTCGCTGTCGTGCCAGCGGGGCACGCGGGTGCCGTCGGCCTTCTGGTAGGTGCCCAGGCGCACGGGGCCACGGTCCCACGTGACTTTGCGCAAATCTTCCAGCGCGCGGTCCAGAAAGCCGCCGCGCGCGGCCAGGCTGAGCGAGCGCATGGTGGCGGTGATCCATTGCTGCGATTCGCCGTTCTGGCCCACGGGCATGAAAAATTCGATGGCGCGCTCCACGGTGCCTTTGCCGTCGGCCGTGGGCATGGGCAGGAAGGTGACGATGAGGTAGAGGCGCTGCGGGCCTTCGCTGGTCCAGTAGTCGATTTTTTCGGCCACGGCGGGCAGCCCGCCGGTGGGGCGTTTTTCAATGACGGTGCGCATGGGATCGTCCGCATGGCCGTGGCGCGGGCTGGCGGGCGCGGCGTTTTCCTGTTTGGGCGCTTCGGCGGGGGCAGCCTCGAGCACGGAGCCGACAATGGCGTTGGGCCGGTAGGTGGCCAGGCCCTTCAGGCGGGCCTTCCAGGCTTTGGCGTAGAGGTCCTTGAAGTCGTCATACGGGTAGTCGGCCGGAACATTGACGGTTTTGGAGATGGAGGTGTCTATGAAAGGCTGCACGGCCTGCATCATGGCGATGTGCTCTTCGGCGGTCATGGCCAGGGCATTGACGAAGTAGTCGGGCAGGTGGCTGACGTCGCCGCCTTGCGCCTTGTAGAGGCGCCAGGCGTGGTCTTCCACCTGGTATTCGCTGCGGGAGCCGTCGGCTTCGCGTTTTTTGCGGGTGTAGGTCCAGGAAAAGGGCGGCTCGATGCCGTTGGAGGCGTTGTCGGCAAAGGCCAGGCTGACGGTGCCGGTGGGGGCGATGGACAGCAGGTGGCTGTTGCGGATGCCGTGCTTGCGGATGGCGTCCTGAATGTCCTGCGGCAGGCGGCTGGCGAAGGTGCCCTGGCCCAGGTACTGGGTGGCGTCAAAGCGGGGGAAAGCGCCTTTTTCCCTGGCCAATTCGATGGAGGCGCGGTAGGCGGCGTTTCGCATGGCTTCGGCGATGCGGGCGGCCATTTGGCGGCCTTCGTCGCGGTCATAGCGCAGGCGCAGCATGGCCAGCGTGTTGCCCAGGCCCGTGAAGCCCACGCCAATGCGGCGCTTGGCGGCGGCTTCGGCGCGCTGCTGCTCCAGCGGCCAGAAGGTGACATCCAGCACGTTGTCCAGCGCGCGCACCTGGATGGCGACGACTTTTTCAAAAGCGTCGAAGTCAAACATCGGCTCGCCGCCTTCGCCAAAGGCGTGGCGCACGAAGCGGGTGAGGATGATGGGGCCGAGATCGCAGCAGCCGTAGGGCGGCAGGGGCTGCTCGCCGCAGGGGTTGGTGGCCTCGATGGTTTCGCAGTAGTTGAGGTTGTTGTCGCGGCGGATGGCGTCAATGAACAAGATGCCCGGCTCGGCGAAGTCGTAGGCGGACTTCATGATGGTGTCCCACAGCTGGCGGGCGGGCAGGCGCTTGTAAACCCACAGGCCGTCTTGCCGCTGGTAGCTGCCGGATTCGCGCAGGGCGGCTCCGGGGCGCGCCTTGTGCACCAGCTCCCAGTCGGCGTTTTTCTCCAGCGCCTGCATGAAGGCGTCGGTCACGCCGACGGAAACGTTGAAATTGTTCCAGCGGCCGGGCGTGCGCTTGGCGGTGATGAAGTCGAGCACGTCCGGGTGGTCGATGCGCAGCACGCCCATTTGTGCGCCACGGCGGCTGCCCGCGCTCTCCACGGTGGCGCAGCTTTGGTCGAACACGTTGATGTAGCTGCACGGGCCGGAAGCGATGGAAGCGGTGCCCTTGACCTCGGCCCCGCTGGGGCGGATGCGCGAGAAGTCATAGCCCACGCCGCCGCCGCGCCGCATGGTTTCGGCCGCTTCGCGCAGGGCTTCGTAAATGCCGGGGTAGCCATCGTCGGCCACGCCCTGGATGGCGTCGCCCACGGGCTGCACGAAGCAGTTGATGAGCGTGGCCTGAATGTCGGTGCCCGCCGCACTCATGATGCGCCCCGCGCCAATGGCGCCCGCCTTGAGGTTGGCCAGGAATTTGGCTTCCCATTCGGCGCGCAGAGCGGGTTTTTCGGCGGAAGCCAAGGCGCGCGCCACGCGAGCGAAGAGCTGGTCTTCGGTTTTTTCCTCTTTCTTGAGGTATTTCTCGGCCAGCACGTCCTGGCTGATGGGCTGCACGGGCAATTCCAGCCGGCTGGCGGCGATGTCTTCATGTTTCATGGGCGGGCAAGGAGCGAAAGAAAAAAACAATCCTCTGCGCATGTGCCGCAGAGGGGAAAACCGGGGAGACGGCTGCACAGGCGTGAGACGCCGGAGGCTGGCGGAAATGGCGGAAAACAAGCCGGAAAACAGATGGCCAGCGCTGGAAAAAACGGGGCGGATTGTGGCATTCCCGGATGCGTTTCGGGGCGCATGAAAGCGGGCTAAATATTCCCCATCCACAGGTTTGCTGCGGTTTCTGTAGCAGCTTTTCCAGCATTGAAAAGGCCCGTGCGGCGGGCGATTTCAAAGATGGCAATGTGTATCCAACGGAAAGGCGGATACGGGCATCCGGCAGCGCTTCGCCAGCCGGGCGAGGGCGTGCGGACAGCGGGCGGCACTGAAGAAAAGAAGCTTGTATTCGCTCTTGCTTCAATAGCAAACCATCGCCGCCGAATAAGCGGGAAACCGCTTTTTGATGGGCTGGATTTGCTTCTGTTTCTGATATGGCTCCACGGCATCAGCCAAACAGGAATCCTGAAATTCGTGCCGGAGCATGGCCGCTCGATACCGTCCTTTGGTTTTCGCAGGCCAAGCCAGCTTACGGAAAGCCGATTTGGCCGCGAAAGGTTTCGGAACGGGGGCAAGATGCAGGCGGAGAAGCTGCACGGGCGGCGCCATCGCGCGGCAAGGCGCTATTTCGCTCCTTAATCCATAGCATCATGTCCTAGAGGGGATTGCGCGAAACGGTATTTTCAGCCGCTTGAATTCGCTCTCTTTTTCGATGCCGTCTGCCCGCGCGGTGCGGCGCACGGGCACAGACGCGCGGGCCATGAGCCGCAGTCTTTGGGTGGGCTTTTACTGCTCCACGAAAGCGCGCTCGACCACGTAGTCGCCCGGCTGGGTGGTGTTGCCCTCTTTGAAGCCGCGCTTTTCAAGCACGGCCTTGAGGGATTTGAGCATTTCCGGGCTGCCGCAAAGCATCACGCGGTCTTCGGCGGGGTTGAGTTCGGGCAGGCACAAGTCGCGCGCCATCTGGCCGCTTTCAATCAGATCGGGAATGCGCCCTTGCGTCTGGAACGGCTCGCGCGTGACGGTGGGGTAGTACTTGAGCTGGCCGCGCACCATCTCGCCCAGGATTTCATGCTGCGGCAGCTCGTGCGTGATGTAGTCGCGGTAGGCCAGCTCGGCCACCAGGCGGCAGCCGTGCACCAGCACGATTTGCTCGTAGCGCTCGTAGGCATCAGGGTCGCGGATGATGCTCATGAACGGCGCCAGCCCCGTGCCCGTGCCAAACAGATACAGGCGCTTGCCCGGCAGCAAATAGTCCGTCAGCAGCGTGCCGGTGGGCTTGTGGCCGACGATCACCGTATCGCCCGGCTGAATGTGCTGCAAGCGGCTGGTCAGCGGGCCATCGGGCACCTTGATGCTCAGAAACTCCAGCGTTTCCTCATAGTTGGGGCTGACGATGGAGTAGGCGCGCAAAAGCGGCTTGCCATCCACGCGCAGGCCAATCATCGTGAAATGGCCGTTGGAAAAGCGCAGGCCCGGGCTGCGCGTGGTGGTGAAGGAAAAGAGGCGGTCGGTCCAGTGGTGGACGGTGAGGACTTTTTCGTCGTTGAAAGCAGCCATTTCGTTGAGTCAGTCAGAAGGCGGACAAACAAAAAAGGCGGGCCAGAGAGGCTGGCCCGCTGCCGTCTGCTGCATCTCACAATCCATCCGCAGCAGTGGCGGGCATTTTCGCATGCGCCTCACAGCCGCCGCGCAGACCGGCGCGCCTGCCAGCCGCCAAACCGTCAATTGCTGACGCACCGCAAAAACCGCGCGGGCGGGCTGCGCACAATGGCGCGCTTTTCAATGGCCGAGAAAGGAATCGCGCATGCGCCGCCGCTCTTTTTGCCGCCTGCTGGCGGTCGCCCCGATCGCCTGCCTGCCCGCGCTAGCGGCCGCCCGGCAAGCGCAAGGTGAACTCATCGACATCGTCCTGGAAATCTCCGATGGCGGCCGGCTGCTTTTCGCGCCCCAGCTGCAAGCCCGCTCCGGCCGCAAGCTCAGCTTCAAGAAAGGAGCGGACGATCGCGTGGAACGCCTGGACCTGGTGGCCGAATGCGACGCCGCCCGCCCCGGCCGCGTCAGGCTGCAAGGCGAGCTGTCCTTCAGGGAGATCGACTCGCTGGACTGGCGCGCCAGGGGCCGCTTCGAGATGGACTTGCAGATGAACCAGCCCGCCACAACGGCCGTGCGCGATGCTCAAGCCGGGCGCGCCTTGCAAATCAAGGCCACGGTCCGCCCCGGCAAGCCGCCGGCCTGATGGCGGCTTTCATGCCGCGAAAGCGCGGGCAATAAAAAAACCCGCTGTTCAAACGAATCAGCGGGCTGCTTCAAAAACGGGCCAGATGGTGGGTCGTGTAGGGTTCGAACCTACGACCGACGGATTAAGAGTCCGCTGCTCTACCAGCTGAGCTAACGACCCTGGCCGTTTTTCCTTGCCGGGGCAAGAAAGCTGTGGATTGTAGCACAGCCTATTTCATAGGCTCACCGGCTGGCGCCGCCCGTGCGCTCAAGGCAGCACTTCCACCGTGGCCACGTAGGCCAGGCGTCGCTTTTTGGCTTTGGGGAAGGTGGTTTTGGCGTCGTCGGCGTCCACGTCGATCCAGTACATGCCCGCTTGCGGGAAGGTGAGGGTGAACTGGCCCTTGGCGTCGGTGGCGGTTTTGATTTCTTCCAGCTTGTCGCGGTAGCGGGTGCCGCCGCGCACGGCCTTGATTTCAAGCCCGGCGGCGGGCTGGCCGTCCAGGTGCATGGCAAAGGTGGCCGGCTCGCCCGGGGCCAGGTCGTTGGGGTGGGTCACGGGCGCCAGCTCCAGGCCCTTGCCGCTGGGCGTGATGGCGCTGGGCTTGCCGACGGTGACGAAGGTTTCCACGCGCAGGCTGGATTCAAAGACTTCCAGGTCTTTGGCGTCGGCGGGCACTTCGGCGGCAAATTTTTCGGGCGTGCCGCGCCAGCGCTTGGGCTTGCCTTCGCCGTCTTTGTAGATGGCCGTGAGGCCGCCTGCATTGACGATGGCCACGCGATACGTGCCGCGCTGGGCGGGCTTGAAGTCGAAAACGCTGCGCAAATTGCCGGTGAAGGGCTTGTCCGGCTCCACGCGGCTGCCATCGGGGGCGGTGATGGCAAGGTGGTCGAGCTTGAGCGGGAAGTGGTTGAAATAAAACAGGTCGTTGGCCACGGCGGCATCCACCGTGACCCATTCGGGCTTGGAAAGGCTGGTGGCAGAAGGCAGCAGCCAGACGTTGTGCGCCTGCGCGGCGGTCAGGCCCAGGGCGAGCAGGGCGGCGGCAATGCGGGGAGCGAGTTTCATGACGCAAGTCCTTTGCGGAGGTTGAGAGAAGATGAATGGGTTCAAAAAGAGAAGCAAATCCAGAAGCCTGAAAACGGCCTTCGCGCAGATTCCACTAGGACATCATGCTATGGATTCAGGAGCGAATTCAGGCTTTTCGCAAGCCTGCGGTCAGGGCTTGAGCGTGACGCGCACCGCGCCCAGCTCGCTGCTGCCTTGCGCCTGCGCCTGGGCGGCGGCTTTCGGGGGCCAGTCAAACGGCACGCTGAGCACTTCGCGGCCGCCGACTTCGCGGGCCGCTTCCACCATCAGCTTGTAGCTGCCGGTGGGCAGATTGGGCAGGGGGCCGCTGCCGGCGGTGAAGGAAAGCGTTTGCACGCCAGAGGGGCGCGTGGCGCCGCTGACGCCATCGACGGGCATGTCCAGATTGCGGCCCGCGCGGCGCCACCACTGGCGCATGTCCTTGAGCCATTTCGTGCCCTTGCTGTCGCCGTCGGCCACGCGCACGTCGTACCAGACGGCCAGCGTGGCGGGCGTGCCGGGCACATCGGCCTTGGCGTCGGCAGGCTCCACCCAGATGGCCACGTAAGGGCGGTGGTATTCGGCCACGTTCAGGCGCGGAATTTCCACGCTCACGTCCAGCCCGGCGGCCAGCGCGGGCGCGGCCAGCGCGCTGCCCAGGGCCAGGGCGCAGAGGGGTTTTTTCATGTGCATTGCTCCTTTTCTTCAGGTTCAGGGGGGAGTGGATGAAAAGCGGAGGGCGGCGGCCTTCAGGGGCCATCGGGCCAAAGCGGTCAATCCAAGGCGCTCCATCAAAAACGCTCAATGCGCCATCCAGATGGCCAGCAGCGCGGGAATGAGCACACCCAGCGCGGTGATGGGCCAGGTCATGGGCCGGCTGGCCGCGTGCATCTTCATGATGAGCAGGCCCGTGGCTGAAAACACCAGCGCCGCAATGGCGAACAAGTCGATGAACCAGCGCCAGGCCGCGCCCGTGTGGCGGCCCTTGTGCAGATCGTTCAGCCAGGCAATCCAGCCCCGGTCGGTCTGCTCGTATTCCAGATCGCCCGTTTCCAGGTCGATGCGCAGCCAGGCGTCGCCGCCGGGGCGCGGCAGGGAAACGTAGGCCTCGCCCGCGTCCCACTCCGCTTTGCGGCCTTGCACGCTCACGCCCAGCTCGCGGCGTATCCAGGCCTGCACATCGGCGGGCAGGGGCGCGGGCGTTTTGGCGTCTTGCGGATCGGCGGCCCGCGCGGCTTGCAGCAAGGCGGCAGGCACGCTGGCGTGGCGCGTGCTCACCTTGGGCGCCGATTCAATCTGCCCTGCGTGGTTGAGCGTGATGCCCGTCACGGAAAACAGCGCCATGCCCAGCAGGCACAGCGCCGCGCTCACCCAGTGCCACACCGTAAAAAGCCGCAGCCAGCGGGCGCGGCGGCGCGCGGCTTGCAAATCAGGCGGAGCGGATGAGGACGGCGGCATGAACGCGATGAAGACAAAGGCGCCAGGGCGAAGAAGCGCCAGAACAAAGAAAAGCCGGAAGAAAGCAAAGCCGGAAAAAATAGCCGGAAGCAGCCAGGCCGGCGGGCCGCGCATTCTAGGGATGAAAGCCATTTGCATTGATGAAACCCCGCCGCCCTTGTGCCCATCAAGCGCCGGGCTTCTGCCAGCCGCGCCCCTCGGCCCTTTGCGGCGGCGCGGGCAGGCAAAAGGGCCATCCGGGCTACATTCCCAACGCTGAGGCAGTCCGTATTTCGCTTCTCTATTGATAGCGATACGTCCTAGTGAAAACAGCGCAAAAGCCTTTTTTCACCCTTTTGATTTGCTCCTGTTTTTCAGCACATCCAGCCGCCTGCCGCCCGATACACTGCCCGGCGTCTGCCCTCCTCTTGCAAAAAAACCGCCATGACCGCCCGCACCGTGTTCTTTCTTTCAGACGGCACCGGCATCACCGCCGAAGCCTTTGGCAACGCCATCCTCGCGCAGTTCGACATCGCCGTGCGCCGCGTGCGCCTGCCCTTCGTCGATACGCCCGACAAGGCCCACCAGGCCCTGCGCCAGATCAACCACGTCTGCGAAACCGAAGGCCAGCGCCCGCTCGTCTTTTCCACGCTGGTGGATCGCGAAGTGCTCGAAGTCATCCGCACCGGTTGCCACGGCATGCTGATGGACACCTTCGCCACCTTCGTGCAGCCGCTGGAGCAGGAGCTGGGCGTCAAAAGCCTGCACCGCGTGGGCCGCTTTGCCGACGTGAGCCAATCGCGCGAGTACCACGACCGCATCGAAGCCATCAACTTCAGCCTCGCGCATGACGACGGCCAAAGCGACCGCGACTTGCAAAGCGCCGATGTCATCCTGGTCGGCGTCAGCCGCAGCGGCAAAACGCCCACCAGCCTGTACCTGGCCATGCAGCACGGCCTGAAAGCCGCCAACTACCCGCTCATTCCCGAAGACTTCGAGCGCCGCCAGCTTCCCCCCGCCTTGCTGGCCTGGCGGCACAAACTCTTTGGCCTGAGCATCAACCCGCAGCGCCTGGCCGAAATCCGCAGCGAACGCCGCCCCGGCTCGCGCTACGCCTCGCTGGAAAACTGCCGCATGGAAGTCAGCGAAGCCGAAGCCATGATGCGCCGCAGCGGCATCCGCTGGCTGTCCACCACCACCAAAAGCATTGAAGAAATCGCCACCACCATCTTGCAGGAGCTGCACCCGCAGCGGCTGGGATACTGAGCGCCCGCCCTGCCCCGCGCCCGGCCTGAAAAGCCGGATGCGCGGCCTTTGATCCGCCCCTGAACCTGCCCGGAGTCTGCTCATGAAGGGCTGCGGATCGGGAGGGGCAGGGGCCTTGAAGCCTTGCGGCCCGCCAAGGCTTTGCAAAGCAGCAGAGCGCCCGGATCCGCGCTTTTCGCGCCCGCAGACCGCGCTCGCGGACGGACCTTGGACAGGCTCCTGGCCTTTTTTCACAGCCCGTCCGTGTCATACACCCGCCCCGTGTGGCGCGGGATGATGCTGCCAATGAGGTAGGCGCTGTTGCGGCCCGCCTCTTCCTGCGGGGCGGCCTGGATGGCGTTCACGTTCATCCATTCCTCCACGAAGGGCAGCGGGTTGGCCGCCACGCGGGGAAAGGGGTTGCCCAGGCCCAGGGTTTCATAGACGGGCTGGGCGTTGAAGATGACCGAATCCTGAAGCTTCTTGACGGTGATGCCGGGCAGCTCGCGGTCCTGGCTGCCGAGAAACTGCGACCAGTCCAGCTCGGCCTGCGTGATTTCGGTGACGATGGCCTGCGCTTTCTCGCGGTTTTGCGCCAGCCAGGCCTGGCCGCGCGCGGTATTCAGCTCGATGCGAATCACCATCTGGTCCAGCCGCTGGTGCACTTCAAACTCGTCCTGGCAGATTTTCTGGATGGCTTTGGCAATGGGCACGAACATGCCGATTTCACCAAAGGCAAAGGTCACGATGAATGAGGATATGAACTGAATGCGCTCCAGGCAATACAGCGCCACATAAAAAGCCATGACGGCGGCGTATGCCTCTTCGCCGCTGGCATGGCCCAGCGCATAGCGGTGCGATACCGTGTAAACCTCGCCAAAAACCTGCGCCATTTTCTCCAGCCGGTGAAAGCTTTCGGTAATGGAAAGAATTTCGCTGAATACTTCGTCGGGGTTGTCGAAGCTGTTGCGCACGATTTCGGAATAAGTGAGGCCGTGCAGGTATTCATTGGCGCCAATGGCCAGCGTCACGCCCCAGAGTTCCGAATTGGTGATGAAAGGCGCCAGTATGGGCACGATGCTTTTGCTGGCCACCGTGTCGGCTTCCCACTGGTAGGCCAGGTTGTAAATCATGGCGTCATACATGCCGCGCGAGCAGGTTTTGAATTCGCTATTGCACGAGGCGTAGTCGAATTCATTTTCGTCCCAGCGCAGCGAAAGCATTTTCTTGTACATGGCGAAAAGCTCCGGATAAGGGCGGTTGATGGAATCGAGCAGGCCGCCGGGCTGGCCGAGAAAAAGATCGGTGCTTTTGTAGTCGCTCTTGTGAATGTTGAAAATGGATTCGGGAATGCTGGGCTGGGTCATGGCAATGCCTGTGAAATGGAAGGATGAAGGCGGCAGCGAATTGAAAAGAGGAGCAGATTCAGGCCCGCTGAAAATGCGTGCGCCGCAGTGTTTGTGAGGAGATGCTGCTATGAAACAAGGAGCAAAATCAAGCCCTTTACAGACTGCATGCTCCGCTGGCGCAGCCGCGCTCGTCAGGGGCCATTTCAAAATCGCCATCCGGGTTTTCTGGCGCTGGCGCCAATACGGGCGCCAAACCGGAAAGGCGGCTTTTTTCGGCCATGCGGCTTTCCACCGTGGCGCTTTTGCCTTGGTCGCTGGTGAGCGAATTTTGGTAATAGCGGCCTTTCATGCCGTAGCGGCACATGGCCAGGTGCTCTTCCATGATTTCGTCGGTGTAAACCACGGGGTCGCTGGCGCGGTCGCGCCAGAAATCGGCGCTGATGCCCTGGTCGGTGAATTTCTGGAAAATGGCGTAGATTTTGATCATGTCCAGCGTGGGGATATTCCACGCCAGCTCGTAGCGGTCTTTCAGCAAATCGGAATCGGTGGCGACCCAGTCAATCACGTTGCTGTTGTCCGATTTTTTCAGCGTGATTTCGCGTATGGGATAAATGCTGTTGGGCACGCCAGCGGCCTTGGAGCTGGATTCGGTGGGCATGTGCGCCACGAGAACCGAATGGCGGATGCCGCCCTGCGCCACGATTTGCCGGCGCAGCGCCTCCCAGTCGTAGCTGTAGCGGGGGGCTGCGATTTCATCCACGGTTTTCTTGTAGGTATCAATCGGCAGCCAGCCTTCGGGCCAGCGGGTTTTGTGCATCCAGGGCGCATTGCCTTTTTCGCGGGCCAGTTGCAGGCTGGCCTTGAGCGCAAAGTAATAGTGCCGCTCGGCCAGCCAGTGGCAGTGATCGCGCCCCGCTTGCGTGGTGTATTTCAGGTTTTTGCGCGCCAGCTCGGTGGCCACGCCCATCATGCCCACGCCGGCGCTGCGGCGCGCCTTGGCCGTCATTGCCACATGCGCAAAGGGGTAGTCGGACATGTCAATGCATTTGTCGATCATTTTCAGCGCGTAATAGGCGGCGGAGGCGTATTGCTCGTCGCTGTGAATATTGCAGACGACCAGTGCGGAGAGCGCGCAGATGGCGATTTCGCCGGATTCGGGTTTGTCTTCGTCCGAATAAAGGTCGGTCATGCGCCAGTATTCTTTGGTGGGCAGCGCGATTTCGTTGCAGAGGTTGCTGCTGTGAATGGGGTCTTTGAAAGGCGTGTGGCGGTTGGCTTCGTCGATCCACAATTCATAATGCGTGCCGCATTCATAAGCCTGCTGGCGGGCGAGCACGACGAAATCACGGGCGCTGATGGTTTTTTGGGGGAAATCGGGATTTTTCTCGTAGGCTTCATAAAGCGCTTCGAAATGGTCCTGGTCGCCCGAAAACATGGCGTGCCACAAATCAGGCGCCGAATATTCGGTAAAGAGAAAAACCTCTTCATTGCGCGCCGCTTTTTTGGTGAAAAGGCGGTTGTACATGACGCCGAAATGCAGCTCCCGGATTTTCTTGTCTTCGGTGGACATGGGGTTTTGCAGCAGGGCGATGGTGGTGTTTTCAGGGTCAAACGCCGAGTAGTAGCTGGTGCAGGCGCCGCCGCGCCCAGCCTGCTGGTTGGCTTTGGTGGCAAAGGCCAGCGCGCGGTAATACGGCAGTTTGCCCTGATGCGAAATGACGCCGCCGCGCACCGGATCGCCCAGCGTGCGCGTGGAAATCATGCCGCCGATGCCGGCGCTCATGCCCGTCATTTCATACGCAATATGGTCGCCAATGGCCAGCGAATGCAGGCTGTCGCCCGCCTTGTAAACGCAGCAGGAAGCGTAGCCATTGAGCCGCGTGCCCAGGTTGATGTAATTGGGGCTGGGGGCGTTGATGCGGTTGTATGAAAAATGGTTGTACCAATTGACGATGTGCTTGAGGCGCTCTTCGCGCGGCTCGTCTTCAGCCAGCGCCATGGCCATGCGCATGTAGATGAACTGGGGCGATTCATATTCCTGCCGCGTGACGCGGTTCATGAGCGCGTATTTCTTGCGCAATTGCAGGATTTGTGAATAGGCATATTCAAAATCGCGCGCGTGATCGATGAATTTTTCGATTTGCGCGTATTCGTCTTCGCTGTAGTCCAGCTCGCGCATCAGGCCCGCTGCGGCCAGTTTTTGCTGCACGGCGCGAATGGTGGGCATGTGCGTGCTGCTGCCGTAGATTTCCTTGCGCGTGACAGCAGCGTAAAGCCGCCCTGCCATGAGGCTGTAGGGCCAGCTTTTTTTCTGCACGCAGATTTTGATGAGTTGCCTTTGCAGGTCCTGGCTGGTGGTTTTGTCGCCAAAGTGGCTCATCGCCTCCATGACGACGGAGGACCAGTCCACCCGCTCGCCCAGCTGCTCGCTGGCCCAGATGGACCAGCTGTTGACTTTGGCGGGTATGAAGGGTTCTTCGCGCCCGTCGCGCTTGATGATGGTTTTGAGCAAAGCGCTCTCCCCGTGAATGGATTTGCACAAAGCCGGGGCGAGGCAGAGCTGGCGCGGACAGGGTTGGGGCCAAAGCAGGCGCATTGGGCCAGGAGCGAAACCCGTCCGGCCCGCCGCACACCCGCAGCCGCCGACAGCCATGCCAGGCAGGCCGGTATCCGGGCTTGCGGATTGCCAGATGCCCCTTCATGAGGGCGCTGGCGCAAGGCCGCCGGGCCTTCCCGCCCCATGAAGGGGGCAGTGACCGCCTTTGCGCATGGCGCGCGCGGGCTTCAGAACCTGTTCACCACCTGTCCGTGAGCGCGAAGGCGCAAGCCGGGCGCGGCCCGGAGCTGGCGCGTTTTACTTCGCTTTTGAGAGCAAATTCAGGGCCATGAAAACGCCTTTATCGCACATTCTTACGGGACCTCATACTATTGAATCAATAGCAAAAAGGGCCGGTGGCTTTCAGGGCGGTTCGACGGCCGGGTTCTCTCACGGACAGGCATTGAACGGGTTCTTGGCAGCGTTGCTGATCCGCTGACCGTTGCGGGGGCAGCGCAGGCTTGGTTTACCTGCTTCCCGTTTAACTCCGTGGCATGGCCGTGGAGCACCTGTCAGGCAGAACGCCAGCCGTCTGGAAGATGGCTGGCGAGCGGCGCGGATTGTGGCACGGGCGAAAGCGCCGCGCGGCGGCTTCAGCGCACAATGCCACGGCTGGCGCTGGCGAGGAAGCCGAGCATGAGGCGGGCGTCTGCGGCCATATCGGCATCACCGCTGGCGGACTGCGCCTGGATGGCCTGCCGGGCGGCATCCAGCGGCAGACCCTGGCGGTAGATCAGGCGGTACATGTGCTTGATGGCAGCGATGCGCTCTGGCGAGAAGCCCCGGCGGCGCAGGCCCTCGACGTTGATGCCCTGGGCGGCGGCGGGATTGCCGGATGCGGTGATGAAGGGCGGCAGGTCTTGCGAGAGACGGGTTTGAAAACCCGCCATGGCGTGCGCGCCCACACGCACGTACTGATGCACGCCGGTGATGCCGCCGATAACGGCCCAATCGCCAATATGCACGTGGCCCGCGAGCTGAACGGCGTTGGCCAGGATGGTGTGGCTGCCAAGCTGGCAGTCGTGGGCGATGTGGACGTAGGCCATGATCCAGTTGTCATCGCCCAGGCGGGTGACGCCGACGTCTTGCACGGTGCCGGTGTTGATGGTGACGAATTCGCGGATGGTGTTGCCCGCGCCGATTTCCAGACGGGTGGGTTCGCCTGCGTATTTCTTGTCTTGCGGCGCTGCGCCAATGCTGGCGAACTGGAAGATGCGGTTGCCAGGGCCGATGCTGGTGCGGCCTTCAATGACGCAGTGCGCGCCAATGCGGCTGCCCGCGCCAATGCGCACATGGGGGCCAATGACGGCATAGGGGCCGACGGCGACATCTGCCGCCAGCTCAGCCGCAGGGTCAATGAGGGCGGTGGGATGAATGGCTGCCACGGCGCGCGCTTGGCAAAGGCGTGAAAAGGCCGGAAAAGAGAGGTTCAGCGCACGCGGCGCATGGTGCACATGATGGAGGCTTCCACAACCAGCTCGTCGCCCACGGTGGCTTTGCAATGGAATTTGTAGATGCCGCCGCGCACGCGGTCAAATGTGGTGTGCAAGGTGAGCTGGTCGCCCGGTTCAACGGGACGCTTGAAGCGCACGCCATCCGCACCAACAAAGTAGAAAAGCGTGTCGTCATCCAGCGAAATGCCTTCGACCATGAAGCCCAGCAGCGCCGAGGCCTGCGCCAGGGCTTCGACCATGAGCACGCCTGGCATCACGGGACGCGAAGGAAAGTGGCCGGTGAAAAAGGGTTCGTTGATGGTGACGTTCTTGAGCGCGCGCAGGGACTTGTTTTCAAGATCGACATCAAGAATGCGGTCAACCAGCAGGAACGGATAGCGGTGCGGCAGCTTTTCAAGGATGTAGTGGATGTCCATGATGTCGTTGAATCTTTTTGGTGATGGGGCAAAAAGCCCGGCCGCCGCGCTGCGGCGGCCCTTCAGCCGGAAAGCCGGGCATTGTCGCCGTTTTCCGCCAACTTTTTCTCAAGTTGTCTGACACGTTCGCGCAGAGCATGAAGATGCTTGAGCGAGGCGGCATTCTTTTCCCATGCCGCGTTGTCGTCGATGGGGAAAAAGCCGGTGTATTGGCCCGGCTTGGTAATGGAGCGCGCCACCATGGAGGCAGCGGAAATGTGGACGTGATCGGCGATATCGAGATGCCCCAGGATCATGCCCGCCCCCCCCACCGTGCAATGCGCGCCGATGCGGGCGCTGCCCGCCACGCCCACGCAGCCGGCCATGGCCGTATGAGCGCCAATGTGCGTGTTGTGGCCAATCTGAATGAGGTTGTCGAGCTTGACGCCGTCTTCAATGACGGTGTCGTCCAGCGCGCCACGGTCAATACAGGTGTTGGCGCCAATTTCGACGTCATTGCCAATGCGGACGCCGCCCAGCTGTTCAATCTTGACCCATTGGCCTTGATGCGGCGCGAAGCCAAAACCATCGCCGCCAATCACCGCTCCGCTTTCAATCAGACAGCGCTCGCCAATCGTGCAGCCCGATGCCACCGTGACGCGCTCGCGCAAGACAGTGTGCGCGCCAATCCGTGCGCCGCTGCCCACAAAGCATAGAGCGCCCACACGGGCGGCCGGATGAACTTGCGCACCTTCCTCCACCACAGCGCTGGGGTGAATGCCTGCCGGCTCTGGCGGCAAGTGCGTACGCTTCCAGAGCTGGGTCAGGCGGGCGAAATAGAGATAAGGGTCTGAGGCAACAATGCAGTCGCCTCGCGCGCCTGCCGCCTCTTGCATGGCAGGCGCGACGATGATGCACCCGGCCTGCGTTTGTGCCAGCAAGCCTGCCAGCTTCGGGTTCGGCACCAAAAAGCTGATGTCGGCAGGCGTGGCTGTTTCCAATGAAGCCAAACGCGCCACTTCGCGCTCTGGACTTCCTCGCAACTCGCCACCAAGGGCCTCAACAATGGCGGCGAGAGAAAGGCTCACAGCGCTCGAAGTGTGCGATCGTTCAGCAAAAGCACTTATTTGGATGCATTAAGGGCCTTGATGACCTTGTCAGTAATATCCAGTTGGGGATTCAGATAGACGGCTTCTTGCAGAATCACGTCATATTTTTCAGCTTCGGCCACTTGCTTGACCACGCGATTGGCGCGATCGAGCACGGCTTGCAGCTCTTCATTGCGGCGGGCATTGAGGTCTTCCTGGAATTCACGCGATTTGCGCTGGAATTCGCGGTCTTGCTCCAGCAACTGGCGCTGGCGCTGGCTGCGCTGGCTTTCGGACAGGGTGGGCGCGTCACGCTCAAATTTTTCAGAAGCAGCGCGCAGCGCATTGCCTGCGTCGTTCAGCTCTTTCTCGCGGCGTGAGAACTCCTGCTCCAGTTTGGCCTGAGCGGCCTTGGCTGGCTCGGCTTCGCGCAGCATGCGGTCAGAATTGACGAAGCCAATGCGCGCGCCTTGCGCAAAGGCTGGCGCAGCCAGAGCGATGCTGACGGACAGAAGAGAAGCGCGCAGAAGATGGCGGGCGAGAGTGGTGGTCTTGGTGGTCATATCTTGAGAAGGTGACAAAACGATTTCGGATTTCAGAAGGAAGTGCCAATCTGGAACTGGAATTTTTCAATTCTATCGCCCGCTTTTTTGCGGACAGGCACAGCAAAGGCAAAGCGCAGCGGCCCCATGGGCGATATCCAGCTGACGCCCACGCCTGCGGAGGCCCGGAAGGCATCGCGCTCGATTTTTTCGTGCTCTCCCAGCAGCGCGCCTACGTCCACAAAGCCGAACAGGCGCAAAGTGCGGTCATTGCCCGCGCCCGGAAACGGGGTGATGAATTCGGTGTTGAGCGTGATTTTGCGCGCGCCGCCAATGAAGGAACCGGTGACGTCACGCGGACCGAGGGTGGCCTGCTCGAAGCCCCGCACGGAACCCAGGCCGCCTGAATAGAAATTCTTGAACACCGGAAACGGCTGCCCGGAAAGGCCCTTGCCCCAGCCCAGCTCGCCATTGAAGGCCAGCGTGTATTGCTTGGAAAGCGGCACGTATTGCTGGTACTGGTAGTTGGTTTTGACGTAGCGCGCATCGCCCAGCAGGCCCAGTTCGCCGAACAGGCGCTGGTAGCGGCCCTCATTGGGCGCCAAGGCGCTGTCGCGCGTGTCGCGCGACCAGCCCACCGTGAACGGAAAGGAAGTGCTCTTGTAGCCAAAGCGTTCGGCATACGCCAAGTAGGCCGCCGGGATGTTGGTGCCCGTGCGGATTTCAGTGCGCTCCGCATTGACGCCCAGGTAAACCGTGTCCTGCTCCGTGACCGGCACGCCGAACTTGAGGCCCGCGCCCATCGTGATCAAACGATAGTTGCCGCCCTGATCCTGATAAGGCTTGGCGCTGCGGTAGTACGCCTCAACGGTGCGCGAAACGCCATCAGACGTGAAGTACGGATCGGTCGTGCTCACCACCACCGTGCGGTTGTACTTGCCCGTGTTCAGTTGCAGATCCAGTTGATTGCCGGAGCCGAAAGCGTTGTCTTGCGACAGGCCGAAAGTAAAAGACAGCTTTTCAGCCGATGAATAGCCCGCGCCAATCTGCACGCTGCCCGTGGGTTTTTCCTTTACGGTCACGACCAGATCCACCTGATCCGGCGCGTCAGGCACTTCGGCGGTGCTCACGCCCACGTCAGTGAAAAAGCCCAGGCGATCCACGCGGTCGCGCGAGAGGCGGATTTTTTCGCCGTCGTACCAGGAAGACTCGAACTGGCGGAACTCGCGGCGAATCACTTCGTCGCGCGTCTTGGTGTTGCCTTCGATATTGATGCGGCGCACGTAGGCGCGGCGGCCCGGCGCAGCCTTGATGACGAAAGCCACGCGGTGATTGCCGGAATCGACTTCGGTATCCGCATTCACCGTGGCGAAGGCATAGCCGTAGTTGCCGAACTGTTCGGTAAATGCCTTGGTCGTGGCTGTCACTTCGTCTGCGTTGTACGGCTCGCCTGGCTTGATGGTGACGAGCGACTTGAATTCGTCTTCGCGGTCCAGATAGTTGCCCTCCAGCCGCACGCCGGAGACAACGAAGCGCTCGCCCTCGGTGATGTTGATGGTGATGGACATGGACTCCTTGTCAGGCGACATGGCCACTTGCGTGCTGTCGATCTTGAAGTCCAGGTAGCCGCGCGTCAGGTAGTAAGTGCGCAGCGCCTCCAGGTCGGCATTGAGCTTGGCGCGCGAATACTGGTTGCTCTTGGTGTACCAGCTCAGCCAGCCGCCTGTGTCCAGGTCGAACAGATCCTTGAGCTTGCTTTCGCTGAAAACACGGTTGCCGACGATATGGATGTCCTTGATGCGCGCGGGTTGCCCTTCGGTAATGTTGAAGGCCAGGTTCACCTGATTGCGCGCCACGGGCGTGACGGTGGTCTGCACTTCAGCGCCATACAGGCTGCGGTTGATGTACTGGCGCTTGATTTCCTGCTCGGCGCGGTCAATCAGCGCCTTGTCATAGGGGCGGCCTGCGGTCATGCCCGCGTCGCGCAGCGCGTTTTGCAGAACCTCCTTGGTGAACTCGCGGTTGCCCGCGAAATCGATTTGTGCCACCGTCGGGCGCTCCTGCACGATGACCACCAGCACATCGCCTTGCACATCCAGCCGCACGTCGTTGAACAGGCCCAGCGCATACAGGGCGCGGATGGCCGCCGATCCGGTTTCATCCGTGTAGGTGTCGCCCACGCGCAGGGGCAAAGAGCCAAACACCGTGCCCGGCTCCACACGCTGCAAGCCTTCTACGCGGATGTCGCGCACGGTAAAAGGGTTGATGGCCCACGCCATTTGCGATGCCAGAGCGGCCGCCACCAGCGTAGAGAGAGTGCGCAAACGCGCGCGATGCAACAGGGTTGTCATGCAAGAAACTGGTAATTCAGAGAGAAGGCAGTCCCAGCCAGCCTTGGCTGGCAATATCGTTGTACAGGGCCAGCAGCATCATGGCGAAAAGCAAAGCAGCGCCTCCTTTTTGCAGGCGCTGCATCCATGCATCTGTAACCGGCCGCCCTGTTACAGCCTCCCAAAGATAATACATGAGGTGCCCTCCATCCAGAACGGGCAGCGGCAGCAGGTTGAGCACGCCCAGGCTCACGCTGACAAAGGCCAGCAGCCCCAGAAAGTAAACAGGCCCCAGCCGCGCGGCCTGCCCCGCGTATCCGGCAATCGCCACAGGCCCGCTGATGTTGCGCAGTGAAATCTGCCCCATCACCATGCGGCCCATCAGCCGCAGCGTGAGCGCGGAGGTTTCCCACACTTTGGCCACGCCCTTGACCGCCGCCTGCACCGGCCCATACCGCACCAGCGTCATTTCAGGCGCGGCCCCCACCATTGCGCCGATGCGTCCAATGGGCTGCCCTTGTTCCTGCGCCGGCTCAGGCTGCACGCTCAGGCTCAGGCGCTGGCCGTGGCGGTCAATCAGCCACTCCTTTGCAGGCGGCGCGCCACGGGCGCCGCTTTCGCGAATCAGCTCGCGCAGCTGCTGCCCATCCGTGACCGGCACATGGCCCATTCGCAAAACCCGGTCGCCTTCCTTCAGGCCGGCTTTTTCCGCTGCGCCGCCTGGCAGCACGCTGCCTATCAGAGGCTGGCGCAAGGGCGAGGCGATGCCGATTTCGCGAAACATCTGCGCGTCAGGCTCGCGGCGCGCCAGTTGCGACAGGGGCAGCTGCACTTGCCTTTCAGCGCCATCGCGGCTGATTTGCAGCGTCACGTCCACGCCATCCACCGCGCCCTGCGTCAGCAGCCAGCGCACGGTTTCAAACGAGGCCACCTCTTGCGCGCCGCCGCCAGCCAAGGTGATGCGCCGCACCTCATCGCCCGCCTGCAAGCCGGCCTTTTGCGCCAATGAACCGGCGGCAGGCGGCGCCAGCAGCGCGCGCGGCTCGTCAATGCCAACCCAGCCAATCAGCGTGTAAAGCGCCGCTGCCAGCGCCAGATTGGCCACCGGCCCGGCCGCGACGATGAGCGCCCGCGCACGCAGCGGCTGCGTGTTGAAAGCGCGATGGCGCTCCTGCGGCGCCACTTCGCCTTCGCGCTCGTCGAGCATCTTCACGTAGCCGCCAAAGGGAATGGCGGCAATCACAAATTCGGTGTCCTGCCCGGGGCGCGGCTTTTTCGGCTTCCAGCTCCAGAGCGTTTTGCCAAAGCCTATGGAAAAGCGCAGCACCTTCACCCCGCAAGCCACGGCCATGCGGTAGTGCCCCCATTCATGCACGGCAATGAGAACGCAGATGACAACGAGAAAAGACAGAAGAGTCAGCATGGAGGGAGCAAGTAGGGAACGCGCGAAACAATTTCAAGGCGGCACCGCTGCCAGACTGGCCGCGAAGAAAACGAATTGGAACAGCAAGGCATGAACAAGAAGCAGGTGGTGCAATTTAGCTACTGTTTCAATAGCATTAAGTCCTAGTACAAATTGCGCCAGGCGGCATTTGAACGCATTCAAATCCGCTCCTCTTTTTAAGGCTTGATACCGGCCAGCTTGTGCCGGGGAGCGTAGCCGTGAGCAGGCGCGTTGGCTGGGCCGCTGCTGGGCGGCGGCTTCGTTTGCGCAGGCCGCTGAGCGCCAGGTGGCTTTCAAACTCGCGCGGCGGTCCGGTGAAAGGGTCGGCAAAGGCCAGGCGGCGCGCCAGCAGTTGCAGGGGGCGCAAGGCGGGCCATGCGCGTTTCGCTGCTGGGAGTGCCTTCAGCCTCCGTGCATGGTGAAAAAGTGCTCATGGCGCAGCAGACGGCTGCGGCGCGCGGACGGCGGAGCAGGGCGGCTAGGCAGGCCGGGAGCGTCTGCGCGATGGACTCGTATGTTTGGCTGACTTGCCGCTGGCTGAGAACCTGTTCAGAAAAGCTGCTGGCAGGCGGCGCGGGAAGCTGCACGGCGAAGGCCACTAGCCCGGTGGTATTGCAGTCAATGCAGTGAATGGGGCTTGACACGGGCAGGCCCAGCTTGCGGCGAAGGCGGGCCAGCAGGCTCTGCCGGACGAAGGGGGCCGCTGGGCGTGACGGGCATGAAATGAGGCTTGCCGGCCACGATGAGCCATTCGTCCTGGCAAATGACAGCTTCTTCGGCAGGCAGGGCGGCTTGCCTGCTGGCGCGCGCCGCCAGTAGTGCAGCTGCTGGCTGGGGCGGCGGGCGGCTCAGGGCGCGGATGACAGGCGCGGGGTTTGGGCGCGGCGCAGACCGCCGGCTTGCCGCCCGGCCCCTGCCGCGCCAGCGCCGCGCGGCTTTCACCTTCAGTCCCGCGCCTTCAGCAGCGCCATGCGGCGCTCCACGTCATCCAGCACATCGGCCGCGCGCACATCCAGCGCCAGGCACAGGCGCAGCAGCATGCGCACGCTGGGGCTGTTGCGGCCCAGCTCGATCAGCGAAAGGTAGTTGCGGTCCATGTCAGCGCGCAAAGCCAGATCGGACTGGCTCCAGCCCCGCTCTGTCCGCAGCTTGCGCAGCGCCTGCCCCAGCGCCTGATCGACCCCATCCGCCATGCGCATGAGCGTGCAGCCAGGCATGCCGCCGGAGCCGCACGTATCCGGCACAATTAAAAAGATACATGTGCTAACATATTCACGAAATTCAAGCTGTTTCCCTTCTGCATATGCGACACAACTTGTCGCAATCTCTTCCTAAACTGCCCGGCATCGCAACTTCAATCCCTCTCGCAACACCGCCATGCCCCGCGCCAAACCCAAGCCTGCCGCCGCACCCGCTGCGTCAGCGGTATCGCCCGCCGCGCCCGCACCCGCCGCTGCCCGCCCCAAGGGCGAAAAACTGGCCCAGCGTCTCTCGCACATCATTGCCCTGCTGCACCAGGGCGACATCCTTGACAAACAGCAACTCGCCCAGCAATTCGGCGTGGATGTGCGCACCATCGAGCGCGATTTGTTCGAGCGCCTCAAAGGCATCGCCGAGCGCACGCCCGAAGGTGAATGGCGTATTGCCTCTGCCCGGCGCAGCACCATCCCCGCGCGCTACCTGAGCGAATACAGCCAGCTGGCAGGCGCTGCCGCCCTGTTCCCCGACGCCAGCCTGCCCTGGCTGATCGGGCAAATCGAAACCCGCCCCGCCGAGCGGGGCCTGCACGTGCAGCCCGTGCCGGAAGAAGACTTGCGCGGGCAAAGCCGCACCTTTGAGCAGCTGCAAACAGCCGTGCAACAGCACCGCCCCTGCCAGTTCATCTACAAGGGCAAGCCGCGCCAGACGCACCCTTACCGCCTGATTCATAAAAACGGCATCTGGTACCTGGCCGCCGCCGAGCTGAACGCGCAAACAGACACGCAAAAGGGCACAAAAACGGGCGCGCAGCAGCTCAAAAACTTCAGCGTCGCCCGCATCGAAGCGCTGCGCGTGGACGAGCACGCGCACTTTGCCCCGCAGCCCGAGCACCTTGCCTACCTGGAGCAGCAGCCCGACATCTGGTTTACCCGGCAGCCTGTGGAAGCCACCTTGCGCGTGGCCGCCGCCGTCGCGCACTACTTCACCCGGCGCGATTTGCTGCCCGGCCAAATCACCCGCGCCGACGCCGACGGCAGCCTGCTGGTCACCGCCACCATCCACCACCCGCAGCAACTGCTGCCCATCGTGCGCTACTGGATACCCCACGTGCGCATCCTCGAACCCCAAGAATGGGAAGAGCAACTCATCCACAGCGTGCAGGAAACCCTGCGGCAATGGCTGCCCGAAACCCGCGCTAAAACCCGTTCTGAAAAGCCGTCAAAAACACGGGCCGGGAAAAAAGCCGGGAAAACCGCTGAAAAACAAACCGCAAAGCAAGCCAAGGAGCAGCCATGAATTTTCTGACCGCCCTGATTCTTGCCGTGGCCCTGTTGCTGCTTTGGCGCTTTGTCATTCTGGGTATTTTCATCTTCATACTGGCCTGCACCATCTGGGGCATTTTCATGGCGCTCAAAACCGCGCTGCGGATATTGAATCATTCCCGACAGTAAATGCAAGGAGAAAACCATGCCCATCAAACCCCCGCCCACCACCTGGCATTGCCCGAAATGCCAATGGCGCAAAACCGTCAGCCCCAAAAGCGACGCCCTGCAAGCCGGCGTGGAATGGTTCGACCATTGCCCCCAATGCGGCTGCCGCGAGCTTGAATCGCGCGAGGCCACGGCGCTGGAAAGAATCGCCGCCAGCCTGAAACTGTAAGCCACAGGCGTTCAGGCATTTTCATTTTCATCAACCAGCTTTTCAAAGGAGAAACAAGCCATGAGCAATGAAGCCCCTCGCTCCGAAGAATTAGGCGATAGCGGCGCCCTGCATTCTGCCCTCAATTCCGCTTTTGATTACGTCATTGAAAACCGGTCTGACTATTACAGGAAAAGCCCCAGTAACCTTCCACAGCTCGACAGTGTCTCCGGCCTGATATCAAGTTACACCCGGAATAATGCGGCCATTTCGGGCGGCGCGAGTCTGATTCCCGGCCCCTGGGGCATGGCTGCCGTTATTCCCGAGCTGACGCTGGTGATTCGCAACCAGATTCAGATGGTTTATGACATTGGCGTGGCCAATGGCAAACAGGCGCAATTGACCAAGGAGTTGCTGATGGGTATTTTTCTCACCGCCATGGGCAGCAGCGCCGGAAGTCTTTTGACCATTCATGGCGGAAAGATATTGGTCAGGCGCGCATCCTTGCAGGTTATTCAAAAGATTATCGCCATGCTGGGCGGCAGGGTGACGCAGCAGGTGATTAAATCAAGCGTCAGCAAATGGCTTCCTGTTGTGGGGGCGGGCGCCATGGCGGCCTGGACGGGTTACATGACCAAAAATATTGGCGAGAAGGCCAATGAACTTTTCAAGCTTGAAATCGAGGATGACCCGCAAACCCTTGATATCGAACTGAAGCCTGAATAAGGAAACAGGCATGGATAGGCCCGCGGGCCGCCGGGCAATGCGGCCTGGAAATTCCATCATCAGCCTGATGGCATATCTGATGGCGGGTTTTTCGGGTTTTCTGTAACGGATGCAGCTTTGGGGAGCCTGAATGGCTCTTTTTTTCTGCTGTCCGCCTTGCGGCATTCATCGGTTTACCGTGGCGGCATCTGCCCGCGCCGCCCGCCACGCTTGCAGCAGCGGCTGGGCGAAGGGGGTCCAGGCCACGGCGGGCAGGCCGGCCTGGCGCAGGCGGGCGTTGGTCCAGGTGTTGCAGGTGCTCAAGAGGCTGTAGCGGCCGTGGGCTTCGTAAAAAGCGTCGGTTTCGCCATAGGCGCTGGCGGGGATGGGGCGGGCCAGGCCATTGGGGGCGGTCTGGAAGTAGGGGCGGATGCCTTGCGCCAGTTTCAGATATTCGGCGGGGGTGATTGGCAGGGCCGGGCTGTGCGCGGTGGCGGGCGGGGCGTGCGGCAGGTAGGTGATGTGCAAGGTGGCGCGGCCCAGGCCGCTGATGGCCTTGAGCGCGGTGCTGGCGCGCGCTTGCGCCCAGGTGGGGGTTTCCAGATAGAAGGCGCGTTCGCCCCAGCCGATGGCGATGTGGGTGGCGGCCAAAGAGGCGCTTTGCGGGCCGAGCAGGCTGCGCCAGTCAAACCATTCGTTGCTCAAAGGCATGACGATGTCAGTGTGCAGGCCGTTGCTGAGAAGGTAGATAGTGATACGGCTTTCAGCCACAGGCGGGCGGGCGGTGTTCAGGCGCACGCAGCCCAGCGCGGCGGCGGCCAGCAGGTACAGCAGCGCCAGCGCGAGAAGAGTGCAGGCGGCGCGAAGGAGCAGGCGGGCGGGGCGCGGCAGGCGGCGGTTCATGGGCGGCAGGCGGGCGCGCTGGCGAGGGCGGCGCGGCTCGTGGCGCTGGGCCGGGGTTTGTCAGAAAGAGGAGCAAATTCAAGGGTTCCAAACGCCGTCTTGCGCAGGTTTGACTGGGACATCTTGCTATCAATCAAGGAGCAAAAAATAGCAAAGATGGCAAGGCGGCGGCAGGCCCTGTCTGGGGCTAACTCTGCGCCGGGGCGGGCTGGCAGGCCAGGCGCTCCAGCATGCGGCGGTAGATGTTTTTGAGCGGCTCCAGATCGGCCAGGGCGATGTGTTCGTCGATTTGGTGGATGGTGGCGTTGGGCGGGCCGAGTTCGATGACCTGGGGGCAGATGCGGGCGATGAAGCGGCCGTCGCTGGTGCCGCCGCTGGTGGATAGCTCGGTTTGCAGGCCGGTTTCGGCGTGGATGGCGGCGCGGGCGGCATCGAGCAGCGGGCCGGGGCGGGTGAGGAAAGGCTGGCCGTTAAGCGTCCATTCAATGGAGAAGTTCAGCCCGTGCTTGTGCAGCACGGCTTGCAGGCGCTGCTGAAGGCTCTCGGGCGTGGATTCGGTGCAGAAGCGGAAGTTGAAGTCCATGACGGCTTCGCCGGGAATGACGTTGGTGGCGCCCGTGCCGGCGTGCAGGTTGCTCACTTGCCAGGTGGTGGGGGGAAAGCTGTCGTTGCCTGCGTCCCACTGCGTGGCGGCCAGCTCGGCCAGGGCGGGGGCCAGCTCGTGCAGGGGGTTGCGGGCCAGGTGGGGGTAGGCAACGTGGCCTTGCACGCCGCGCACGGTCAGGCGCCCGGAAAGAGAACCCCGGCGGCCGTTTTTGATCATGTCGCCCGTGCGTTGCACGGCGGTGGGTTCGCCCACGATGCACCAGTCAAGCCGCTCGCCGCGCGCCTGAAGCTGGCGGCAGGCGGCCACGGTGCCGTCGGTGGCGGGGCCTTCTTCGTCGCTCGTGAGCAGCAGGGCCACGTTCAGCGGCGCTTGCGGCTGTGCCCGGAAAAATTCTTCGGCAGCGACGATGAAGGCGGCGATGGCGCTTTTCATGTCGCTCGCGCCCCGGGCGTAGAGCTTGCCGCCGCGCACTTGCGGCTCGAAAGGCGGGCTGCTCCAGCGCTCGGGCGGGCCGGGGGGCACCACGTCGGTGTGGCCCGCAAAGACCAGCGTGCCTGCGGGCTGGGCAGCGGCGCGTCTGGCCCAGAGGTTGCGCACGCGCGCGCTGGCGGGGCCGCTGCTCATGTCTTCGCAGACAAAGCCCAGCGGTTCGATGCGCTGGCGGATGAGGTCCATGCAGCCCGCGTCATCGGGCGTGACGGAGGGGCGCGCGAGCAGGGCCTGGGCCAGCAGCAGGGTGGGTGAGGAGGGCAGGGCGGTCATGGCGGGGTTGTGGCGCGAGTGGCTTGGCAAGGGGTGGAGGAAAGAGCGGGGAAAGGGCGGAGGAAAGAGCGGGGAAAAGGGCAGGGAGCGCTGGCGGCGGCCCGGCGCTGAAGACCCGCCTGCAAGCCGCCCGCAGGTGTTGGAGCGCGCGGCGGGGTTATCAACAAGAGGAGCAAATTGAAAGGGGTTGAAAAGGCATTCCGCGCTTTTTTCACTAGGACATCATGCTATGAATAGAGGAGCGAAATGAAGTGGCGTATTGGGCTTTTTCGCCCGCTGCTTGAGCTTTGCCGGGGCTGTTTTGCCTTTTGGGCTGCCCGCAGCCGGGCCATGAGCAGGGGGCTGGCGCGGCGCGGGCGGCTTCAGTCGCGCGGGGGCACGAGGATGGTGCGGTTGTTGCGCTCGTCCATGGGGCTGACCAGGCCTGCCGCTTCCATGGAGTCAAGCAGGCGGGCGGAGCGGCCATAGCCGATGCGCAGGGCGCGTTGCAGGGCGGAGATGGTGGCCTTGCGCTGGGTGAGAACGAATTCGACGGCGCGGTCGTACATGGCGTCTTGCTCGTCGCCGCCGCCAAAGCCTTCGCCGCTGTAGGAGGCGCTGCCGCTGTCTTCGCCATCGGCCACGCCGCCTTCGAGCACGCCTTCGATGTAGTTCGGCTCGCCCTGGGATTTGAGGTATTCGACGACGCGGTGCACTTCGTCGTCGCTGACGAAGGCGCCGTGCACGCGCTGGGGCAGGCCCACGCCGGCGGGCAGGTAGAGCATGTCGCCCATGCCGAGCAGGGTTTCGGCGCCCATCTGGTCCAGGATGGTGCGGCTGTCGATCTTGCTGCTGACCTGAAAGGCGATGCGCGTGGGGATGTTGGCCTTGATGAGGCCGGTGATGACGTCCACGCTGGGGCGCTGGGTGGCCAGGATGAGGTGAATGCCGGCGGCGCGCGCCTTTTGAGCCAGGCGGGCGATGAGTTCTTCAATTTTCTTGCCCACGACCATCATGAGGTCGGCCAGCTCGTCAATGACGACGACGATGTGGGGCAGGCGCTCCAGCGGCTCCGGGTCGTCGGGGGTGAGGCTGAAGGGGTTGTGGATGAACTGGCCCTGCGCGCGGGCTTCGTCGATTTTTTTGTTGAAGCCGGCCAGATGGCGCACGCCGGTCTTGCTCATGAGCTTGTAGCGGCGCTCCATTTCAGCCACGCACCAGTTCAGGCCGTGGGCGGCCTGCTTCATGTCGGTGACCACGGGGCAGAGCAGATGCGGAATGCCTTCGTAGACGCTCATTTCCAGCATCTTGGGATCGACCATGAGCAGGCGCACGTCTTTGGGTTCGGCCTTGTAGAGCAGGCTGAGGATCATGGCATTGATGCCGACGGACTTGCCCGAGCCGGTGGTGCCGGCGACCAGCACGTGGGGCATCTTTGCCAGATCGGCCACGACGGGGTTGCCGATGATGTCTTTGCCCAGGCCGACGGTCAGCAGGCTTTTGGCTTCGTGATAGACCTGCGAGCCGAGGATTTCGGAGAGGTGGATGGTCTGGCGCTTGGCGTTGGGCAGCTCCAGGGCCATGTAGTTCTTGCCGGGAATGGTTTCAACGACGCGGATGGAAACGAGGCTGAGGCTGCGGGCCAGGTCTTTGGCGAGATTGACGACTTGCGCGCCCTTGACGCCGGTGGCCGGTTCAATCTCGTAGCGGGTGATGACGGGGCCGGGCGAGGCGTGCACCACGTGCACCTGCACGCCAAAGTCCTTGAGCTTTTTCTCGATCAGGCGGCTGGTCATCTCCAGCGCGTCGGCGCCCATGTTCTCGCTTTGCACGGGGGCGACGTCAAGCAGGCTCACCTGCGGCAGGGGGCTGTCGGGAATGTCGGCGAACAGGGGTTTCTGGCGCTCTTTGGCCACGCGCTCGCTGGGCTGCAAGGGAGCGGGCGCCGTGATGGCAGGCCCCGCCGGGCGGACGGCGAAGGCATCGGCCAGGGCCGGGCCTGGCGGCTCGTCGGGATCGAAGGGCGGAAGATCGTCCAGCGTGGGTTCGTGCCGGGCGGCAAAGGCGGCAAAAGTGTCGCGCTCAGGCGTGGCTTCGCGGGACTCGCGCGCAGGGCGCGGCTCCACGGTTTCAACCGGCCCGGCGGCGTCGCGCAAGATGGCGCTTTCAGCGGGCGCGGCGGCAGAGGCCGGAGCGGGCGTGGCGGCGGGCAGTTCAATGACCTGCGGCTCCACGCGCCGCGCGGCGGGCGCTTGCGCGGCCGGGGGCGGCGCGTCGGTGGCGGGGGGAACGCCGGCGGTCTTGTGCAAATCGTGCCGCTGGCGGGCGGCGCGGTAGCCCACGTAGCCGTCTTGCAGCCGGGCAAGGTGGGAGCCAAAGGCGCGGCCCAGGGCGCAGACCAGCGCGCCCACCCGCTCGGCCATGCGGCCCCATGAGAAATCCAGCGCCAAGGCCGCGCCCACCATGACACCCGCCACGCCCAGCAAAGTGGAGCCGACAGGCCCCAGCCATTGCGTGGCCAGCGGCCCGCCCAGCGCGCCCAGCGCGCCGCCCGCCTTGCCGGGCAGCAGGCCATCCCACTGATAAAGACGCATCCACTCCAGGCACGAGCTGGCCAGCAGCAGCAGCCCCAGCCCCAGCCAAAAGCCCACGCGGCGCGGCAGCAAGCGCCGCCAAAAGCCGCGCGCCGGCGCGGGCTGGGGCGCGCCGCGCATCCACGCCGCCACGCCGCTCAGCCAGGCGCGCAAGCCAGCAGCCACGCACCACCAGGCGGAAAAGCCCAACAGCACGTAAGACAGATCAGCCAGCCACGCGCCCAGCTTGCCGCCCGCGTTGCGCACCGGGCCGCCCGCGCCGGAAGTGGACCAGGCGGCATCTTGCGGCGAGTAGGTTGTGAGCGCGAGAACGGCAAACGCCAGCGCCACCGCGGCCGCCAGCAGCAGCAGCTCTTGCGAGACGCGCGCCAGCGTGGCCGGCGGCCTGCCCGCAGGGGAATCCAGGGTTTTGAGGGAATAAGCCATGTTCAAAAAAACAGTATCGGGCAAGCTTACCGCAGCCTGCCAGGGCCGCATGGCAAACCGCCTTCAGCAGCGCTGCCGACACTTGCCGGGCCTCTGGCCAGGCGGAAATAAACGCAAAGCGGACAAGCGCAAAACCTGGCCGCGCCTGTGGTTCCAGGCAATAAGCAAGTCTTCAGGGCTTGTTCGCGTTTTCCAGAAACTCCGTGCGCAGCCAGCGCGCGCGGTCTTCGGTCATGCGCGCTTTGGCATAGGCGTATTCCATGAAATAGACCGATCCATATTTCGCCTGCGGGTTTTCATTGAGCGCCAGCGAAAAAAGCGCCTTCAAATCCGCATCGCGCTGCTTGAGCCACAGCTGTTGCGCTGCCTGAAGCTGCCGCAGCCGCACTTTGTCGTCACGGTTCGCTTCCCGGATGCGCCCGTAAATCTCATTGAGTTCCGCATCCGCCCGCTCCAGTGTCTGCACGGCACAGGCATTGAGTTCGGCTTGCGTGCCTTCCGGGTTGCACGAGCCGCCCGCCGCCCACAGGGGCGTAGCCAGCAGGGCGGATGCGGCCAGGCCCAGGCAGGCCAGCAGGCGGCCTGCTCTGGCCCCTGCTTTTGATATTGCGCGGGTTGCACAGGCGAAATGGGGCATGGCTTGATTCCTTTCAGAAGATCGAAAAAGCATGGTTATAAGGCAACGGCGCAGAGCGGCCTGAAATCAGAAGCCGTCATGTTCAGCGATTGCGCCAGGCAAAGGATTTCAGACACTTCTTTTTTAATTCGGCCGCATATTGCTCCATTCGCGCCGGTATTTTCTGTATTCATTCAGGTAATCTGCTTGAATGCTGAATGGATTCAGCGTTTTCAGCCTTTGCTGGCGTGCGCCGCAATCAAAAATCCGGCGGCTGTTTTCAGGGGCAGGGCGGCGCAAGGGGCGCTTGCCCGTGCTGCAAGGGGCATCAGAATTATCAAAACAGGAGCGAATACAGAGGGTGAAAAAGCCGTTTTGCGCACATTCTTCTAGGACATCATGCTATGGATAGAGGAGCGAATGAAGTCTGCTGGGCCTGCCTGCTGGCGGCCTTTGCTTTGTCCGCTTTTCTCCGCTCGCTTGCTTCGCTCTTGCGTGCCGTTTGCAGCCAGGACGTGGGCGGGTTTTCGCTTGCGGGCATGGGGCGGGGCGCGCCAGGCAGGCCGTGGCCAGCAAGCCCGCTGCCTAGAATTCCCGCTTTTTTTCATCTCTGCGCCCTTCTTCCCATGACCGAGCACATTCATTTTTTCGAGGGCGGCAATGCCCTGAGCGAGTTCCGCGCGCGGCAGTTGCTGCCGCGCTTGCAGGCGGTGGCAAAAGGGGTGGCGGGCGTGCAGGCGCGGTTTGTTCATGTGGCGGCGTTTGACGCAGCGCCCGGCGAGCCTGTGCTGGAGCGGCTGCGGGCGCTGCTGACGTATGGCGAGCCGGCAGCGGATGGGGCGGATGCTGCGGGCGCGGAAATCGTTGTCTCGCCCCGGCTGGGCACGGTGTCGCCGTGGGCGAGCAAGGCCACGGACATTGCGCGCAACTGCGGCTTGCCGGTGCGGCGCATCGAGCGGGTGACGCAGTGGCGCTTGCGCGGCGCGCTGGCCGGCAGCGAGCGCGAGGCAGCGGCGGCGCTGCTGCATGACCGCATGACCGAGAGCGTGCTGCCCGGCGTGCAGGCGGCGCGCGCACTGTTCGAGAGCCTGCCGCCGGAGCCGATGGCGCATGTGGACGTGCTGGCGGGCGGGCGCGCGGCGCTGGAGCGGGCCAATGACCAATGGGGACTGGCGCTGAGTGGCGATGAAATGGATTACCTGGCCGAAGCTTTCGTCAAGCTGGGGCGCAATCCCACGGATGTGGAGCTGATGATGTTCGCGCAGGCCAACAGCGAGCATTGCCGCCACAAGATTTTCAATGCCGAGTTCGTGATTGACGGCGTGGCGCAGCCGCAGAGCCTGTTCGCCATGATTCGCCACACGCACCAGCAGCAGCCCGCGCATACGGTGGTGGCCTACAGCGACAACGCGGCGGTGATGGCCGGGCACGAAGTGCAGGCGTTCGGGCCGGTGGTTGCGGCTCTGGATGCCTGCTCGGGCGCGAATTCAGGCATGAAACCGGCCCCAAGTCCTGGTGGAATGGGCGCGGGCAGCTATCAAAAGAGAAGCGAGCTGCGGCATGTGCTGATGAAGGTGGAAACGCACAACCACCCCACGGCCATCAGCCCTTTCGCGGGCGCGGCCACGGGCGCGGGCGGCGAAATTCGCGATGAAGGGGCCACGGGCCGGGGCGCAACGCCGAAGGCGGGCCTGACGGGCTTTTCCGTCAGCAAGCTCTGGGGCGGCCTGGCCGATGCGCCGGGCGGCAAGCCGGAGCACATGGCCAGCCCCTTGCAGGTGATGACGGAAGGGCCGCTGGGCGGCGCGGCGTTCAACAACGAGTTTGGCCGCCCCAATCTGGCGGGCTACTTTCGCGAATACGAGCAGTGGATAGGCGGCGTGCAGCGCGGCTATCACAAGCCCATCATGCTGGCTGGCGGCGTGGGCAGCATTGACGCGCGGCTGACGCGCAAGACCGAATTTGCCCCCGGCGCGCTGCTGGTGCAGCTGGGCGGGCCGGGCATGCGCATCGGCATGGGCGGCGGCGCGGCCAGTTCGCTGGCGGGCGGGGCCAACGCGGCGCATCTGGACTTTGACTCGGTGCAGCGCGGCAACCCCGAAATGCAGCGCCGCGCGCAGGAAGTGATCAGCGCCTGCCAGTCGCTGGGCGAGGCCAATCCCATTCTGGCCATTCACGACGTGGGCGCAGGCGGCCTCTCCAACGCTTTCCCCGAGCTGGTGAACGATGCAGGCCGTGGCGCGCGCTTTGACTTGCGCGCCGTGCCGCTGGAAGAAAGCGGCCTGGCACCCAAAGAGATTTGGTGCAACGAGAGCCAGGAGCGCTACGTGCTGGCCATTGCGCCCGAGTCGCTGCCGCTTTTTGAGCAAATCTGCCAGCGCGAGCGCGCGCCCTTTGCCGTGGTGGGCCAGGCCACGCAGGAGCGCCAGCTGCAGGTGACGGATGCCGGCGCGCAAAGCCCTGTGGACATGCCGCTCGATGTGCTGCTGGGCAAGCCCCCGCGCATGAAGCGCGATGTGCGCAGCGTGCCGCGCACGAGCGCCGCGCTGGACGTAACGGGCGTGACGCTGCAAAACGCCGTCATCCAGGTGCTGGCGCACCCCACGGTGGCGAGCAAGCGCTTTCTCATCACCATTGGCGACCGCACGGTAGGCGGCCTCACGCACCGCGACCAGATGGTGGGGCCGTGGCAAGTGCCCGTGGCCGACTGCGCCGTGACGCTGGCCGACTTGGACGGCTTTGCGGGCGAGGCCATGAGTGTGGGCGAGCGCACGCCGCTGGCTGCGCTCAACGCCCCCGCCTCAGGCCGCATGGCCGTGGCCGAGGCCCTCACCAACTTGCTGGCCGCGCCCATTGAGCTGCCGCGTGTGAAGCTGAGCGCCAACTGGATGGCCGCCTGCGGCGAGCCGGGCGAAGACGCGGCGCTGTACGCCACCGTCAAAGCCGTGGGGCTGGAGCTGTGCCCGGCGCTGGGCGTTTCCATTCCCGTGGGCAAAGACAGCCTGTCCATGCGCGCGCAGTGGACGGATGCCGGCGGCGCGGCGCACAAGGTGGTCTCGCCCGTCAGCCTGGTCATCAGCGCCTTTGCCAGCGTGGATGACGTGCGCGGCACGCTCACCCCGCAGCTGAACCGCGACGAGGCCGACACAACGCTTGTTCTCATCGACCTGGGCCGGGGCCAATGCCGCATGGGCGGCTCCATCCTGGCGCAAACGCTGGCGCAAGGCGGCGGCGACGTGCCCGACCTGGACGACGCGCAAGACCTGGTGCGCCTGGCCGCCGCCATCAACGAACTGCGCGCCAGCGGCCAGATACTGGCCTACCACGACCGCAGCGACGGCGGGCTGCTGGCCGCCGTGTGCGAAATGGCCTTTGCCGGCCAGGTGGGCGTGGCCCTGAACGTGGACATGCTCGTGACCGAAGGCGACGGCATTGCCGACAGCCGCATGGACGCGGGCGACGCCAAAAACTGGGCGCAGCAAATCAGCGCCCGCCGCGAAGAACTCACCTTGCGCGCCCTTTTCAATGAAGAGCTGGGCGTGGTGCTGCAAGTGCGCACCGCCGGGCGCGACGCCGTCATGCAAACCTTGCGCGCGCACGGCCTGAGCCGCCACAGCCATTTCATCGGCAAAACCCGCCCCGACAGCGCCCCGCTGGACGTGGGCAAAGGCCGCATCAGCATCTGGCGCGACACGAAAGAAGTCTTCTCCGCCAGCCTGCGCGACTTGCAGCAGGTATGGGACAGCGTGAGCTGGAAGATCGCCCGCGAGCGCGACAACCCCGAATGCGCCGACGCCGAGCACGCCGCCGCTGGCGCGCCTGGCGACGACGGCCTGCACGTGCACTTGAGCGAAGGTTTGGACAAAGCCTTGGCGCAAGCGATGCAGCCAGCGCCTGCCGCCCCCGCCCTGGCGCTGGCCCGCCCCAAGGTCGCCATCTTGCGCGAGCAGGGCGTGAACAGCCACCGCGAAATGGCCTGGGTGTTTGACGCCGCCGGCTTTGAAGCCGTGGACGTGCACATGAGCGATTTGCACGCGGGCCGCGCGCGGCTGGACGATTTCAGGGGCCTGGTCGCCTGCGGCGGCTTCAGCTATGGCGACACCCTGGGCGCGGGCATCGGCTGGGCGCGCTCCATCACCTTCAGCCCCGCGCTGGCCGGGCAGTTCCGCGCCTTCTTTGGCCGCAGCGACACCTTCGGCCTGGGCGTGTGCAACGGCTGCCAGATGTTCGCCGAGCTGGCCGGCATCATCCCCGGCGCTGAAAACTGGCCGCGCTTTACCACCAACCGCAGCGAGCGCTTTGAAGCGCGCCTGAGCCTGGTGGAAGTGCTGGCCTCGCCCAGCCTGTTTTTCGCGGGCATGGCGGGCAGCCGCCTGCCCATCGCCGTCTCCCACGGCGAGGGCTTTGCCAACTTCAGCGCGCGCGGCAATGCCGCCCAGGCCATCGCCGCCATGCGCTACGTGGACCACGCAGGCCAGCCCACCGAAACCTACCCCTGCAACCCCAACGGCAGCCCCGGCGGGCTGACCGCCGTGACCACGCCCGACGGGCGCTTCACGGCCATGATGCCGCACCCCGAACGCGTGAGCCGCAACATCCAGATGAGCTGGACGCCCCTGGACCCATCCGCCCCCAGCCCCTGGATGCAGATGTGGCGCAACGCCCGCAAATGGGTGGGCTGACCCCGCCTTTGGCCTGCCGCATCCGCACCAATTCAAAAACCTTTTTCCGCTGAAACCCCATGAGCACCGAAAAAAAAGAACGCCAAACCTGGTCCAACCGCCTCACCTACGTGCTGACCGTGGCGGGCGCCACCGTCGGCTTTGGCGCCACCTGGCGCTTTCCCTACCTTGTGGGGCAAAACGGCGGCGGCGCTTATGTGCTGGTGTTTTGCCTGGCCATGTTTCTCATCGGCATTCCCATGATCCTGGTGGAAAACGTCATTGGCCGCCGCCTGCACGTCAATTCGGTGGATTCATTTGGCGGCCAGGCGCAAGGCAAAAACATACCTGCCGGCTGGAAAATCATTGGCTACCTGGGCCTGCTGGGCGCATTCGGCATCATGGCCTATTACATGGTGCTGGGCGGCTGGGTAATTTCCTACATCGTCCATCTCGCCAGCGGCGCGCTGGACATTTCAGCGCCCATTACCCGGGAAACCGCGAAACATTTCTTTGAAAGCAGCGTGACGAGCAGCCCGTGGGAAATCATGGCCTACACCTTCGCCTTCGTCATGGTGAATTACTACATACTCGCCAGGGGCATTATCGAAGGCATTGAAAAATCAGTGAAATACCTGATGCCGCTGCTGTTTCTGTTTCTCATCGGCATGGTGATTCGCAACATCACCCTGCCGGGCGCGATGGAAGGCATTGTTTTTTATCTCAAGCCTGATTTCAGCAAAATCACGCCCCAATTGTTCATTTACGTGCTGGGGCAGGTCTTTTTCGCGCTGAGCCTGGGCTTTGGCGTGCTGATCACGCTCTCCAGCTACCTGAACAAGGAAGAAAACCTCATTCACACGGCAGTGCTCACCGGCATCGTCAATACCGCCATCGCCGTGCTGGCCGGGTTCATGATTTTCCCTTCGCTGTTTTCCTTTGGCATTGCGCCCGATTCCGGCCCCACGCTGGTGTTTCAGAGCCTGCCCATCGTTTTTTCCCATTTGTGGGCGGGCAAATTTTTCGCCATCATCTTCTTTGGTCTGCTGCTGATTGCGGCGCTGACCACTTCCATCACCATTTATGAAGTGCTCGTGACCGTGCTGCATGAAAAATTCGGAATGAGCCGCATCGGGGCCATTACCCTGACGATGGGCGGCATTTTCATTTTCGGCAACGTTCCCACCATACTGGGCGACAACCTCTGGAAAGACGTCTCCATTTTCGGCAAAAGCATTTTCGATGCCTTTGATTTTGTCAGCGGCAACATCCTGTTCATGCTCACCGCGCTGGGCTGCGCCATTTTCGTGGGTTTCGTGCTCAAGGACGAAGCCAAAAAAGAGCTGTCGCCCACGCCCGATTCCCTGTTCACGAAAATCTGGTTCAACTACGTCAAATACGTGGTGCCCGTCATCATCGTGGTCATCTTTGCCAGCTTGCTCTGAGCCTGTCTGCGAACGGTTTTGCAGCCGCCACACCCCGAGAATCATGGTCTATTTCGCTGCTTTTTTGATAGCATAGAGTCCCGTAAAACTGTGCGACAGAGGCATTTTTATGGGGCTTGAATTTGCTCTTGAAAAAAGAGCAACACACACCAGGTTGAAGCTGCGGCTGGCTTGCGCATCAGCATGACCAAGCAGGGCACTTTCAACCGCCCCCCTTTTTTATAAGCCATAAAATAATGTTTCTCATGATTGCCAGTGGCCAACAGATAAATGTGATATCAAATAGCAGAATCGCCATCTTGTAATTCAGGTTTTTATTCAGCAAGAGGCAAACTCCTGTCATCAGCAGCACTCCGCCAATAAATGGCACCATCGAGCCTTCGATGCCATAAACATAGTAACGGAATAGCACCTTGATGTTATCCAGGCAAATGATGGCGCCAATTATAAAAATCATGATAGGGCCAATGGTATTCATATTGATCATCAGATTTCCAAAAAAATATATATACCCCGTTTGTCCTGAATATAGATGCTCATTTTCAGGCTGAAATCCCTGCTCTCGTGCTGATGCCGCCCCATTTCTACATCAAAGTATTGGCAGGACAGGGTTTGAACAGGCCCGGAGTCTGGCCGCAAACCGGTTTTGCAGCCACCCCACCCCACGAGTCATGGTTTATTTTGCTACGTTTCTAATAGCTTCAGGTCCCGCAAAACCGTGTGGTAGAGGTATTTTTTTGGGCCTCAAATTTGCTCCCGAAAACAGAGCGCAATACGCCTAATCCGGGCTGCGCCTGGACGGAAGCGGGCATACCGCCACTGCCAGTGCAGCAACTGGGCTGATGGATTGACACGGCGCAGGGCGCTTTCTACCCTGCTGGATCTATTTTCTTGACTGGAGAACTTTCCCATGAGCCTCACCATTGCCGATTTGCTGGTTCAGACCCTTGCCAACGCGGGCATCAAGCGCGTGTGGGGGGTGACGGGCGACAGCCTCAACGGCATCAACGACAGCCTGCGCCGGGACGGGCGCATTGAGTGGATGCACGTGCGCCACGAAGAAGCGGCGGCTTTTGCCGCTGGCGCCGAAGCGGCCCTGACGGGGCAGCTGGCCGTGTGCGCGGGCAGCTGCGGGCCGGGCAACCTGCATTTGATCAACGGGCTGTTTGACTGCCAGCGCAACCATGTGCCGGTGCTGGCGATTGCCTCGCACATTCCGTCATCCGAAATCGGGCTGGGCTACTTTCAGGAAACGCATCCGCAAGAGCTGTTTCGTGAATGCAGCGTGTTTGCGGAGCTGGTGACCAACCCCGCGCAAATGCCCGAAGTGCTGCACCGCGCGCTGAATGCCGCCGTGGGCCAGCAGGGCGTGGCCGTGCTGGTGCTGCCGGGCGACGTGAGCCTGCTGCCCGCGCCTGCGCCGCACACGCACTGGGCGCCGCCGCGCCTGCCGCGCCTGGCGCCCGCCGAGGCGGACGTGGACGAGCTGGCCCGCCGCCTGCAAGACGCCAAGGCGCTCACCATCCTGGCCGGCAGCGGCTGCGCAGGCGCGCATGACGAGCTAGTGGCGCTGGCAAGCAAACTGAAAGCGCCCATCGTCCACACCTTGCGCGGCAAGGAATTCGTGGAGTGGGACAACCCTTGCGACGTGGGCATGACGGGGCTGATCGGCTTTTCATCCGGCTACCACGCACTGCTCAACAGCAGCGCGGTGCTGATGCTGGGCGCCGACTTTCCCTACCGCGCCTTCTACCCGAAGGACGCCGCCATCTTTCAAGTGGACCGCAACCCGCAGGCGCTGGGCCGCCGCGCTCCGCTGGCGCTGGGGCTGGCCGCCGACGTGGGCGAAACCCTGCGTGCGCTGCTGCCGCGCATCTCTGAAAAAAGCGACCGCCGCTTTCTGGACAACGCTCTGCGCCACTATGCCAAGGCGCGCGAGGCGCTGGACGATCTGGCCCAGCCATCGGCCGCTGGCCGCCCCGTGCACCCGCAATACCTGGCCCGCCTGATCAGCGAAACGGCGGCCGACGACGCCGTATTCACCGCCGACGTGGGCACGCCCGTCGTCTGGGCCGCGCGCTACCTGAAGATGAATGGCCGCCGCCGCCTGCTCGGCTCTTTCAACCACGGCTCCATGGCCAACGCCCTGCTGCAAGCCATGGGCGCGCAAGCCGCCAGCTTGCAACGGCAGGTGATCTCGCTGTCTGGCGACGGCGGCTTCACCATGATGATGGGCGAGCTGCTCTCGCTGGCGCAACTGCGCCTGCCCGTGAAAGTGGTGGTGCTCAACAACGGCACGCTCGGCTTCGTGGCCATGGAAATGAAGGCCGCCGGCTACCTGGACTACGCCACCGACCTGCAAAACCCCGACTTCGCCGCCATGGCGCAAGCCATCGGCATCAAAAGCTGGCGCGTGCAAGACTCGGCCGCGCTGCCCGAAACGCTGCGCGAAGCCTTCGCCCACCCCGGCCCCGTGCTGGTGGACGTGCACACGGCCAAGCAAGAACTGGCCATGCCCCCCGCCATCAAGGCCGAACAGGCCAAGGGCTTCAGCCTGTTCATGCTGCGCGCCATCCTCAGCGGACGAGGCGACGAAATCAAGGAACTCGTCAAAACCAACCTGCTGCGCTGACACCGCCTGACACCGCCCAAAAGGCAGGCGCCCAACGGCGGCCTGCCTTTGCACCGCGTTGCCGTCACAAGAACGGCACGTAAAGCGGATACAGGATTTCCTCTTCGCGCCGTATGCGGTCTTGCAGCACCTTGGCCCACCTGTTCCAGGTCGGTCAGAAACGAGCTGGCCAGCGCGGGATCTTCACCCAGGCGGGCGTAAGTGCGTCAGTTCATGATCTGGCCGTGAGGGGCAGAAGTGCGGATTGAGGTGGATTGCAAGACCCATCATCCGCCTAAGTCTGCGTTTTTCGCAACCACAGACAGATTGCAAACAGGTTCTGGGGCCGATGGCGAACATTTATGGCAAGACCTGCATGCTTGGCCGTCGCGCTGCCGCGCGAGCCATTCAATTATTCGTCCTTTGACGGGACAGGCGATTTGCTTTGGGACGGCTTTGGATCATCCGGAATGCGCTTGAATATCTGGAGCGTGGTGATCATCCGCTCGGAGGCGTCTGCGTCGTCTGGCACATTGGGATCGTACTGGAAAGTCTGATTGACCAGAGTGTCTTTATCGATGGCGAACATGAGATAGCTGCCAGACTTGTCGAAAAATGTCATGACATATCTTGATATATCCTTTTTCTGTGCTTTGATTCCCATTGACTTGAGCAAAGGAGCCAAAAGATTCATTTCATCATCGAACAAGGCCTCTGCTTCTGCGCCCATTTCTTGCTTTATTGGCTCAAAGGGAATATAGGTGTTGTTGTTCTGACATCTGGCTCCCCAACGTTCCTGACGGCACATGGCGATTGGAAATGGAGGATAGAAGGTCAGCGTGAATTCCTCTTGTCCCTGAAAGACATCGTATCCTTCTTCTTCCATGACACCGTGATAACCAAGATGAATTTTTTGGTTCGGGAAAAATAGGTCCTTTGCGAATTCTTTTGCCTCCATATTGACTTCCGGAATGCTTTGAACCAGCACATAATTACCAGCAAGCGGCGGGGGAGAGAATTCTTCGCATTGGGCAGGTGCAGCCATGATCAGGGCGCTGGCGAGAGCCAGCGCCCATGAGGCTGGATGTTTCCAGCGCATCATTTACGATGCCTCTGGCCTGGATGCGCGGAAGGAGCGGGGGTTTGCGGCTGCGCGGGCGTTTGATCTGCGGAAGCTGGCGCAGCCTTTTCATCGTCCTGCTTGACCTTGTACTCCTCGGCATTAATGGTGTTGAACCACGCCTGCAAATCGGCATGCTCCAAAGGGATGCGATTCTTATGGGAATCGTCCCTGTAGTGCTTCGTGTTCAATTTATCAAGGGCGTTTTGCACCAGACCCTGTGCCAGAGATTCAGCAATTTCTCTGGAGGCACCTTTCTTGATGTTGCCATCCTGATAATGCCTTGAGAACAAAATGGTTTGTTCCGCCGAAGAAAGCTCCTTGAATGCGCGGTGCTTTTTGATTCCTTTTACAATGCCATTGTATTCTGCGATGGTATTTTTCAAATGATCGTCTTTCATCTCGGCATCCAGCAAGTCCGCCTCCTTTTTGGTCAAGGTAAGTGGGTGCGCCAGCAGGTATTCCGCCGCTTCCGCCCGCTTGAGGTGCATATAGGGTTCCAGTTTGTCAATCAGTTCCTGTGATACTTCAAAGTCTTTCAGGCGCTTTTTGTAAGCAGTTGGCTCTTGCTGCCCCAAATCCACGCCCGTGCCGATTGTCACGCCCGACTGGCTGGAACCATCCAGTATCTTGTAGCCGTCTTTCGTGGTGGCCAGGCTGCCATCATTATTTTTGTGGAAATTCAGCAAAACCGTGATGGCCCCATTCTTGCTGATGCTCTTGATAATGGGCCACCAGGGCACATAACCGCGCAGGGCCTGGCCGCCTTCGTAGTTGGATATTTGCTCGAAGTTGATGCTGGCGCCGTGTTTCTTGTTGATTTTCTGGGCCATTTCATCGCTCATGGTGGATTGGCTGTTCGGATTGGGGCCGACGTTGTGGGTGGAAAGCCTGAGGTAATTTTTTGGCGTTTCCTTGGGTTTTTCCTTGAGCGCCTTGTCATAGGCGGCGCCAGCCAGGGCCTCCTTGTCGCCTTTGAGCGTGACGATGCCTTTGCTGAAGGTGGCGCCTTCCAGTTTCTTGGTGTTTTTGCCTATCTGGTAGAGCACTTGTGACCAGTCCTGCGGGTTCAGTTGTTGCCGGAGGTTTTCGTTGTGCTTGCAGGCCTGTTGCTGGGCAGGCGTGAGGTCTGCGCCTGCGGCCTGGCCTGCCGCGTGGGGGCTGGCGCTGTGCTGGCCGCAGGGGGTGAGCGCCATTTCAGTCAGGGAGCTGCCGCCGGATGCGGGCCTGCGGCACGGGGCTGCTGGCCGCAGGCTGCGCGGGGGCAGGCGGAGCGGCTGGCGCGTCTGCTGCGGGCGGAAGGACAGGCGCGGCAGGAAGGCGCGGTATGGCGTTGGACATGGTGCGGACTCCTTGGGAGTGGTTGAGATGGGCGGCATCGTGCGCCTTTGCATACGTAAAAACAATCTAGGGTGATTACTGTGTGATGCCGCCCGGCATGGTTGAAATAGGGGTTTTCACTGCCGTGAGCTTTCAGGCAGCGCCAGCGAGAGCCGAACGGGCGCCCGGCGCTCCATGCCGGGCGTATCCAGGCGCACAATTCCCGCCCGTTTTTCTCTGCCTGTTTCATGCACTACCAAGACCTGCGCTCCTTCATGGCCCTGCTGGAAGCCGATGGCGATTTGCGCCGCATTGCCCAGCCGGTTTCGCCGCATCTGGAAATGACGGCGCTGTGCGACCGCGTGCTGCGCGCGGGCGGCCCGGCGCTGTTATTTGAAAAGCCAGGCAGCGTGCAGCGCGAATACGCCATGCCCGTGCTGGGCAACCTGTTTGGCACGCCGCAGCGCGTGGCGCGGGCGATGGGGCTGGCGGATGTGAGCGAAGTGCGCGCGCTGGGCGAGGCGCTGGCCGCGCTGAAGGAGCCGGAGCCGCCGCGCGGCATGAAAGAGCTGTGGGGCAAGCGCGCGCTGATCAAAACGCTGTGGCACATGGCCCCGGCCACCGTGCGGCAGCCGCCGTGCCAGCAAGTGGTGTGGGAGGGCGATGAAGTCGATCTGGCCCGCCTGCCCGTGCAGCACTGCTGGCCGGGCGATGTGGCGCCGCTCATCACCTGGGGCCTGACCATCACGCGCGGGCCGGCCAAGGCGCGGCAGAACCTGGGCATCTACCGCCAGCAGGTCATTGGCCGCAATGAAGTCATCATGCGCTGGCTGGCGCACCGTGGCGGCGCGCTGGACTTTGCCGAGCACCGCGCGCAGCGGCCCGGCCAGCCTTTTGCGGTGGCCGTGGCCATTGGGGCCGATCCGGCCACGCTGCTGGGCGCTGTCACGCCCGTGCCGGACGCCATGTCGGAATACCAGTTCGCGGGCCTGCTGCGCGGCGCGCGCACCGAAGTGGCCCCCGCGCTGGGCGTGCCGCTGCAAGTGCCCGCGCACGCCGAAATCGTGCTGGAAGGCCACATCCAGCCTGACGCCAGCCACCCCAGCGGCTGGCGCCACGCCACCGAGGGGCCGTATGGCGACCACACCGGCTACTACAACGAAACGGCCGAATTTCCCGTGCTCACCATCGACCGCGTCACCTTGCGGCAGGGCGCCATCTACCACTCCACCTACACCGGCAAGCCGATGGACGAGCCGGCCGTGCTGGGCCTGGTGCTCAATGAGCTGTTTGTGCCCCTGCTGCAAAAGGCGTTTCCCGAAATCCTGGACTTTTACCTGCCGCCCGAAGGGTGCAGCTACCGCCTGGCCGTGGTGCGCATCCGCAAGGCTTACGCGGGCCACGCGCGGCGCGTGATGATGGGCGTGTGGAGCCACCTGCGGCAGTTTCTCTACACCAAATTCATCGTGGTGGTCGATGAAGACGTGAACGCGCGCGACTGGAAAGACGTGATCTGGGCCATCACCACCCGCATGGACCCCGCGCGCGACACCCTGCTGATGGAAAACACGCCCATCGACTACCTGGACTTCGCTTCTCCCGTGGCGGGCCTGGGCAGCAAGATGGGGCTGGACGCCACCAGCAAATGGCCCGGCGAAACGCAGCGCGAATGGGGCCGCGTGATCCGCATGGACGAAGACGTGACGCAGCGCATGAACGCGCTGGCCGACACGCTGGGGCTTTGAGCGCCCGCCGCCTTGTGTATCAAAAAGAGGAGCAAATTCAAGGGGGTCAAAAAGCCGCCTTGCGCAGTTTCTACTAGGACATCATGCTATGAATAGATGAGTTGATTCATGGCCTTTTCACTCATTCAGTGAGACTGCGCACGATTCGCCGTGCTGCAAACCTTTTGCGGGTGCGAAAAGCGTGCAACGCTGGCCGGGGGAGGCTGGAAGCGGCGGAGGCGGGCGGTAAAGTCTGCGCCCGCAGGCGGCGGGCCTGGCAAGGAGCAACGAATGGTGATTTGGGGACTACTGTGGGGGATGTTTTTGGGGGCGCTGCTGGCGCGTGGCGGCGGCGATAGCAGAACCTTCATTCTGGGGGGGCTGATGCTGGGCGCGCTGATGGGCTGGACGTTGCAGCTTGTGGTGCGCGCCCTGGTGCGCAAGGAATGGGCGGCGCTGCATGAGCGCGATCGCCGGGTGCGGCGGGCCGCGAAGGGATCGGAAGGCGAAATGGCCGCGCCTGCCGTGCCTTCCGTGCCCGCCGCGCCCGCTGCATCTTCAGCGGCGCCTGCCGTGTTTGGCGCCACGGCCATGCCGCCGGGGGGGGCCGAGCCGCTTGCGCCAGCGGCTGCGGCGGACTGGCCCGCGCATATGCCGCCGCTGCCGCCAGCGCCGCCGGATTTCCGAGATTCCTTCTTTGACACACCGCCCGTGCTGGCCGCGCCGCTTTCGGAACCCGTTGCGCCCGCGCCGGAATCCGCCCAGCCCGCCCCATCCGCCCTTACCCAGGCCGTTCATGCACAGCGCCCCGCCGTGGCGCAGCGCGTGCGGGCGCCGCACGGCGTTCTTCAAGAGGGCGATGGCGACGATTGGATCGCCCGCGCCGCTGGCTGGCTGCTGGGCGGCAATGCCATCGTGCGCATCGGGCTGGTGATTTTGTTCATCGGCCTGTCGTTTCTGGTGCGCTACGCGGCGCAGGCGGGGCTGCTGCCGCTGCCGCTGCGGCTGCTGGCGGTGGCGGCCACGGGGGCGGCGCTGCTGGCGGTGGGCTGGCGGCAGCGCTTGCGCAAACCGGGGTTTGGCCTGTCGCTTCAGGGCGCGGGCGTGGCGGTGCTGTATCTGACGGTGTTTGCCGCCTTCCGGCTGGGGGTGATGGCCTCGCAGATGGGCGCTTTCGCGCTCATGGTGCTGGTGTGCGCGGGCGGCTGCGCGCTGGCGCTGGGGCAAAACGCGCGGGCGCTGGCGTTTTTGGCGTTTGCGGGCGGCTTTGCCACGCCGCTGCTGCTTTCAACAGGGCAGGGCAGCCACGTGGCGCTGTTTGGCTACTACACGCTGCTGGGGCTGGGCATTGCGGCCATTGCGGCGCGGCGCGCCTGGCGCGAGCTGAACTGGCTGGGGGCGGTATCGACTTTCGGCATTGCCACGGTTTGGGGCGTGCTGCGCTACACGCCGCCAGAGTGGGGCACGGCGCAGCCCTTTTTGCTGGCGTTCATGGCAATTTACGTGGCCGTGGCGCTGCTGTATGCCCGCCTGCGCGCCGCGCAAGAGACGCCGCCGGGCCGGGCTGTGGTGGATGCCGCGCTGGTTTTTGGCGTGCCGCTGGCCGGCTTTGCCTTGCAGGCGGGCATGGTGCGGCATCTGGAATACGGCGCGGCCTGGTCGGCGCTGGGCTTTGGCGCGGCGTATCTGGCGCTGTGGGGCTGGCTGGATCGCCTGGAGGCAGCGGCGCGCTGGCGCTGGCATTTGATGGCCACATGCTTCATGGCGCTGGGCGTGGGCTTTGTCACGCTGGCCGCGCCGCTGGCGCTGGATGCGCGGGCTACGGGCCTGGCCTGGGCGCTGGAGGGCGCGGCCGCTTTCTGGGTGGGTGTGCGCCAGTCGCGCTGGCTCTCGCGCGCCTTCGGGCTGGCTTTGCAGGCGGTGGCGGCGCTGGCGCTGCTGTCCGGGCTGGATGGGCCGCCTGAAGGCGCATGGCCGCTGGCGCATCCGGCCTTCATGCACGTGGCCACGCTGGCGCTGGCGGCGCTGCTGTGCGCCTGGCTGCTGCGCGCGCCGCTGGATGAAGGCGAGCCGCCGCACGGCAGCCGCTGGGAGCGCGCGTGGAAGGAGCTGGAGGCGCAGCTGGGCCTGCCGCTGCTGCTTTACGGCTTTGCGCTGTGGTGCCTGGCCTGGCATCAGGAATGGAGCCGCGTGCCCGCAGCGGGCCTGCCGCCCGTGTTTTCAGACGGCGTGGCCTTGCAGCTGACGGTGCTGTCGGGCCTGCTTTCGGCCGCGCTGGCGCTGTGGGCCGCCGCGCGCTGGCGCTGGGCGGATGCCGTCTGGCCCAGCCGCCTGGCGCTGCCCGCGCTGTGGCTGGCCTTGCTGGTGCTGTGGGGCATGGACGAGCGCGCGCTGGACGGCCTTGGCCCCGTACTCTGGCCGCTGGCGCTGGCGCTGCAATGGCTGTTCATGTGGATGGGCGAAAAGCTGGCGGGCGAATTTGCGCGGCGCGATGAGCGGCCGGGGCGCGAAGGGCATGCGGGGCGCGGGGCGGCGCCCATCCGCGTGCCTGCCTTGCGCCACCCGGCCAGCGTGTGGCTGGCGCTGCTGGTGCTGGGCGATGCCATGCGGGACGCACTGCACCGCCTGAACCCGCCCGGCGACTGGCGCATCGCGCTTGCGCTGGCCGCCTGCGCCGCTGTGCTGTGGGCGCTGACGGCCTGGGCCAGCCGCCCGCCGCGCCAGTGGCCGCTGCGCCCGCATGCCGGGGCTTACTTGTGGACGGCCGCGCGCCCCCTGGCCGTGCTGGCCGTGCTGCAAGCGCTGTTCGTGGCCTGCACCGCAGCGGGCAACGCGCCGCCGCTGCCCTATGCGCCCCTGCTCAATCCGGTGGATGCCAGCGTGCTGGCCGCGCTGGGCAGCGTGCTGCTGTGGCGGCGCGCCGTGCTGGCCGCGCGCCCGCGCATTGAAGGCGCGCGCCAGTGGCTGACCGCGCCGCTTTTCTGGGCCGCGCTGGGCGGCAGCGCCTTCATTGCCGCCAACACGCTGTGGCTGCGCGTGGCGCACCACTGGTTTGGCGTGCGCTGGTCGTCGCAGGCGCTGGGCGGCAGCTTTGTCGTGCAGACGGGCTACTCGCTGTGGTGGACGCTGCTGGCGCTGGCCCTGATGGTGGCCGCGCACCGCCGCCGCCAGCGCGTGCTGTGGATGAGCGGCGCGGGCCTGCTGGGCCTGGTGGTGCTCAAGCTCTTTGCGGTGGACCTGGCCAACAGCGGCGGCGGCGAGCGCATCTTTGCCTTCATCGGCGTGGGCGCGCTCATGCTCGTGGTGGGCTACCTGGCCCCGCTGCCGCCGCGCAAAGAAGGCAAAGCGCCAGCCAGCCAGGCGGCGGAAGAAGGCGCAGAAGAAGGCGCGAAAGAAGGCTGAAACGGCAGTCTGATTTCGCTATTTGATTCGTAGCATGAGGTCCTAGTCGAAAGTGCGCGAAAGCCCTTTTCTGGCGCCCTGAATTCGCTCCTCTTTTTAAAGCCATGCCCCCTGCCGCCACGCCCGCCCGCTTTGTGGAACACCGCAGCGAGCGGCTGCACTTGCTGGTACGCGGCGCCGACCATCCGCCGCTGGCGCTGGGCGCGCACCCGGCGGCGCGCCAGGTGCAGGCGGGCCTTTACGTCACCGTGCTGGCGCGCGGCGGTCTGCGGCTGCACTGCGGCGACTGCGTGAGCGAGCCGCGCGCGCTGGGCATGCAAGTGCTGGCCGTGCGCGAGCCGCTGCCCTGGAGCGCGCAAGCCAGCGCCTGCGCCATACGCGTGGTCGGCGTGAGCATGCTGCGCCCCGACTTGCGCGCGCGGCAACTGGAAAGCTGGTTTGACAGCCTGTTCGCCCGCCACGAGCCGCTGCGCCAGGTGCAAGTGGCCGCCGACGCGGGCAGCTTGCAATTGGCTGGCGACATCCTGGACAGCGACCCGCGCCAGCCGCTGCAACTGCTGCGGCTGGAAGCGGCCGCGCAAGCCATCTTCGTGCAAGGCATCGCGGCGCTCACCGGCACGCGCGCCCCCTCGCGCCGCGAACGCCTGCTGCGCCTGGCCGCAGCGCTGCAAGCCGACCTGGCCCGCGCCTGGACGCTGGCCGACATGGCCGCCGAGGCCGGCATGAGCGCGCGCGCCCTGAGCGAAAGCTTCGGCCGCGAATTCGGCGCATCGCCCTTTGTCTGGCTGCGCCAGCAGCGCCTGCTGCAAGGGCGGCACCTGGTATTGGACGAGGGCCTGCCCGTGGCGCTGGCCGCCGAGCGGCTGGGCTTCAGCAGCGCGGCGCACTTTTGCACGGCTTTCAGGGCGCAATTCGGCGAAACGCCAAGCCGCCTGCGCCAGCGCTTGGCGCAGCAGGGCGGGGCAGGGCAGAGCGCCTGAAAGCGCGCCCCCAAGCCTGATCACGGGCGCAAAAACCCCGGTTTCACTGCAAAAACAGGAGCGAATGAACTACTCCTCAGCAAGCTGCGGAGTATCAGAATAATCTCAGTTGATGGCCTGAATACAGCTTCTTGAATTACCAATTTGATTCTTCACATCTTGGCCAATCATCGCTTCGTCTCCATATCTGCCCACCATCGAAACAAAATACTTGGCTGACCAAAACTCACCGCCCCAAAGCTGCTTTTTGACTTGCGGACACGTCTGAATATCTCCCTGGTCAAACTCTTGACCATTCGCACCAACTTCGTGACGTTCGCTGTACGCCGCTACTGCTGCTGACTGCGCAAAAGAATGCACGCGATCCTTGTCTGTGCCGATTTCTAAAATTTCAATTTATAGCGGCGCTTAATTTCCAAACACACGTCTTTGAGTGTCTCATCTAATTCACTATCAGATACCGCCCTCCTGTACTTGGTCGGAAATATCAAGTGATACAACAGTGCCATGACGTTGTGACTCTTGTGGAGGTATTCACTCATCACAAAAACTTACGCCGCAAGTGGCGGAAAATTTTTCCTCCAGAGATCCAAATGAATCCAATTTCTCCACCTTAAATCATTTTCGAATTGAGTTGGCAGACAATATCGCTTATTAATATCGTCAAAAGATAGTGATAAATCTCCCTGCAATACATTAGCAAGACAGGCTGGTTGCATTCTGGATAAATGCAGACAAATGAATTTATCTAGTTCTATTTTTGAAGCAAACCATTGCTGCTGAAAATTCAAAATTTGATTAATTTCATTTTGAATGAAATCTGCTCTATCTTGTTTGGAGAGCATCGTTTGGAAATATCTTACCAAGGCCCTATCCAGTATGCTCCGCCCAATTGAGCAGGTATTTCCAAAACCCCAATTTTTCCATTTTTCATAAGATAGTCTACATAAATGCTGAATTTTATCCTTAGTAGCATGAGCAAAGAAGTATTCCAAGCACTCTTTGATGGACGCTTCATTTTCACTCAAGTGTAAACTGTCGATATAAAGGCATATCTTCTCATTGCTGGCATTTGCCAAGAATGCGCCAAGCCCTAACTGAAGGTAAGGATACCTGGCTGCATATTGATTAAAAATGAGAAACCATTCATCGGGGCAATCCTGCCAAATATCTAGTAATTGAATTTGCTCTTTATTCATTCCATCGCCACATAGATGCCGCAGTGCAAACAGTAAAAGAAATTTTGCTAAATTGTTGGTTGTTTGTAAAGCAAAAGGTTGACGATGTTTTTCTGGCAGAAGGGCGAGCCAATACAGAAGATTATAAATCTTGGTTTCCTGATTAATCAATGTCAAGATCTCATGGCTATGATGTTCAGATATAAATGAATATGATTGATGAGGATCTAGGTGTAGATTTTCGTATAGCGTATTTAACAGCCACTGATTTTCTGCAATCTCTTTCCATTTTTGTTTTTTTAAATTCTCTATAAAGCAATCTATCATTTCCTTATCATTAATCGATGCGCCTGAGCGGATAGATAATCCAACTTCCACGTGATATAAATATTCCATTGCTAATCTTTTGCTGGAGCAAGAAAAATCTATTTTTTCTTCATGGCTGATTGCCCAGAATTCAGGAAGAATGCAGGTCAATTCGAAAGCTATTTTTTGATTTTTTTCACTGGATTGCTCATCTTGTAAAATTTTGATCAGCCATGAAGCGCTTTCTAATAGCCTACTTTTCTTGCCTGGATCATCAATATAAATAACTGTATCTTGATAATTGATGCTTGATGGGTAAAGATTATTAATATATTGATGAAAAAGATACTTGTTATCCCAACTCCAGCTGGAGAAATTAAAGTGTTCATCAAAGAAAGAGAGTATTTCATCAGGAATGGTGGATTGATAATCAAAAGATTGGACTTGCCGTAGCACCTGAATGGTAGTTAATTCTTCTTGGATTTCCATAGGATATTACCTTCGTCACTGATTGATTGCTCCCACATTTCTTCAAAAATATCAGCGATAATCTGCCCGTCCTCAACCTCTTGAATAATGTGGTGGCTCTTTCCCAGGCTATTAACTGATGTTCCCAGTGACCAGGCTCTCACAGGCTCATCTTTTGCTTGTGGAAAAATAATAAAACGGTCATGAAAATTTCTAACCCTAGCCTTGACAAAAGTCAAATTTAGCCAGCCAGCTTGAAGGATTGCCTGGTTAATTTTTGCTCTGCAAGGTGATTCCTTATTTATCTTTAGAGCTTCGTTGCTAGTTAGCGCTTTGATTGGCACATTGGCATATGGACTGAAAAATACTGTTTCAAGTAAATCTTGTACCCACAAATAGGGATCCCAAAGATAAATGCCATTTTGACTATATGCCTTAATTAATTTTCTGATGAAATCCAAGGCTTCTTGGCGCATATCCTGTTTAAATTGTCTCAGTTTTAAAGAGTCATGCAGCTCTTGTCTTTCTATTTTGAGTAGTCTATTTCTAACCCAATCTCTATGATCCTTGATATTTTTGCCAATTTGACTTTGTGATGCCCGGGTGGAAATATTAATTTTTTGTTCTGTTCCGTCAGGTAATCTGAATATTCGTTGGTCATGCTCCTGCATATATATAAAAAGATTAATGGACTCCATTATGGGTGGTATTTCTCCTCCGGCACAAATTATCTGGTTGTCTTCATCCCAAATTGCATAATACCCTCTCCCGTTAATTTGCTGAAAGGGGATGATATTTCTTCCTTTGGCTAATGGAATTTTCTGAAAATCAATCATGCTTCCATGTTGTTCCCTCCAGAAAATTCCTGATAATTTCACCTCTTCCGAGATATGTGGGCTAACTGCCAAATTCGATAACAGTTGATGACTGTTTGGGTCCCTTCTTTCTGTTACAAATGCCACGGCAGAGCAAGGAATTTGTAAGATTATATTACCTAACCTGTCGGAGTGACTGCCAATCTTAATAGGCAAATATTCTTGCAGCTTTTTAGAAAGTTCATCTAAGGATTTGAGATTTTCTATCAGTGAAGCAACATGCTCTTTGCTTTCATCAAACCATTCAAAAAGATGCGATCCTCCAAAAAAGTTATTCTTGAGCAAGCCCAGAAATTCATTTTTACCTTGCTCTAAAGCTGGTGCATGAACTGCGGGAATGCATTTTAGCCGGCCGTAAACAAGATTATTTTTGTTGTCTTTGTCCGTAATCTTGGTATTTAGATTGGAAATTCTATTGAAAAAATCTTCTATGGAAATGATTCTTTTAAAAACGCCAAACTTCAGAGACTTGTCGGTTTTTAATTGAACAAGCTTTGGTGTAATTTTTTCTTCGTTTATTAAACGCAAATCTGTTTCATGGGCAATTGCTAGTGTGAAAATATTGAAAGCCGGATTCTTGCTCCTTGTGCCAATCACTTCAAAAAGTTCGACGCATCTAAAATTGCCAATGGATGGTGTTGCTAATATTTTCTTTATTGATTCAACAGTCATCTAATTTCTCCGTGTAATATATCCACAATGAGTCTCTCTTAATCGTCTTTCCCACTATTCAAATCTTAATTCCATATAGGCTGAATAGGTTGTAAATTTGATCGTTACTGCTTTTGTGCCATTCCATTGCATCTGAAAGCTCCCTGGAAATAACCCCGACTTTAGCGCACACTTTTCTGTCATTATCGATATTTTGATTGTCGCCTCGGAGGCATAAAATTATCCTATACATTTAACAAGCCTTAAGGTGCCACGCACCACGGCGCTTGCTGATGCACCAGCCCATGCTCCAGACTCCACAGGGCCGTCAGCATCAACGCCAGTCTTGCCAGCTGCATGCTCCAGGGGCCGCGTCCATTCACGCTCAAGCGCAGCAAAAACCACAGCCCCTTGCTACGTGTCGTCCGTCAGCGCCTGCCCAATGACCGCGCAGGCGGCTCAGCCCACGGCTATGCGCAGCTCGCCCGTCAGGCCCAGCAGCAAGGCGTTGATCAGCATGGCGGTTTGCATGCGGCTTTCGGAATCGCTTCACGGTTTTTCAGTGGGTGCAAGAACGCGGTCTCGGGCGGTTTGTGGCACAGCAACTCCTTGATGAACAGTAAGAAAGTCATGAGGGTCTCTATCTGCGCCGTCTTCAGTTTGTGTGTGGTTTGTTTGCTCCTTGCGGCCAAGCTTGCGACAGGCTTTGAAAGCCCTGCCGCGAACCACCGCCAAACCCGCCGCCAAATGAAAATGATTCGCCGTTTTCTGCAAGCGCCGGGCCGTGCGCGTGCGCAGACTTTTCCTTTGTTGCAGCTGGATTCAATGGAGGAGAAACACCATGCACGCACCTGCCATTCAGGGTCGGTTTTTGCTTTTGTCTTGCGCGGCGGCGCTGGCCTGGCCTGCTGCGTCTGCTGCGGATGCGGCGGCGCCAGCGGGCGGGGCCGCGTCTGACAGGCATGCCACGCTGGATGCCGTCATCGTGCGCGAGCGCCCGGGCGGCGCTGAATACGACGACGGCCCCAATGGCCGCCTGCCCCGGCAGGCCGCCAGCGCCACCAAAACGCGCACGCCTTTGCTGGAGACGCCCCAGTCCGTGTCCGTGCTCACGCAGGCCGATTTGCAGGCCAGCGGCGCGGTCACGCTGGGGCAGGCGCTGGCCTACAGCCCGGGCCTGCACGCCATGCCTGGCGGCGGCAACGATTCCAGCCGCTATGACTTTTTCAGCTTGCGCGGGCAAACCTACAACGGCGCGCTGTTTCTGGATGGCATGCGCGCTTCGTTCGGCGTGGGCAATTTGAGCCTGCCGCAGTTCGATCCCTGGCTGCTGGAGCGCGTGGAGGTGCTGCGCGGCCCTGGCTCCATGCTCTACGGGCAAAGCCTGCCGGGCGGGCTGGTCAATGCCTTGTCCAAACGCCCGCAGGCGAAGGCGCACCGGCAGGCCAGCGTGACGCTGGGCAACTGGCAGCGGCGCGAGCTGCGGCTGGATGCGGGCGGCGCGGCAGGAGACGGCAGCGGGCGCTTTACCTGGCGGCTGGCCGCGCTGGGGCGGGCGCAGAACAACCAGATTGATCACGTGTCATCGCGCCGCCTGGCGCTGGCGCCTTCGCTGCGCTGGCAGATCGGGCCGCAAACGGCGCTGACGCTGCTGGCCAGCTACCAGAGAGACCCGCGCGGCGGCTACTACGGCGGCCTGCCCGCGCAAGGCGTGCTGTCACCCTTGCCGAATGGCGGTTACGTGCCGCGCCGCTTTTTTGTGGGCGATCCGGCTTTCAGCCACTTCAGCCGCACGCAAACCACGCTGGGTTACGACTTCGAGCACGCACTGGGCGCGGGCTGGACGCTGCGGCACGCGCTGCGCCGCATCACCTCGCAAGCGGCCGTGCAGGGGCTGGCCGCCGCCGCTCTTGTGCCGCCCGACATGCTGGCGCGCACGGCCTTGCATGCCGGCTCGCGCACGCAGGCGCTGATGGCCGACACCGCCATCGAAGGCCAGGCGCGCACCGGCCCCGTGGCGCACCGCCTGCTGCTGGGGCTGGATCACATGCAAAGCCGCCTGACGCAGCAAATGGGCTTCAGCTTTGCGGGCGTGCCGCCCCTTCGCATCCGCAACCCTGTGTACGGGCTGGCCGTGGCCGCGCCCGCATCGCCCGCCACGGCCCATTTATGGGCCGAAACGCTGGATCACGCCCGCCAGACGGGTTTTTATGTGCAAGACCAAATGCGCCACGGCCCTTTCGCCCTCACCCTGGGCGGGCGCTACGACACGGCCCGCACCCGCAGCCAGCGCGCCAGCCAGCTCATGGGGCGGGCCGCCAGCGCCGCGATTGGCCAGCAAGACGATGCCTTCACGGGGCGCGCCGCGCTTTCGTGGCACATCACGCCGCAGTGGGTGGCCTACGCCAGCCATGCCACATCTTTTTTGCCGCAGGCGGGGCTGATGGCCGACGGCCAGGGCTACCGCCCCTTGCGCGCGCGCCAGTGGGAAGCGGGGCTGAAATACGCCTCTGAAGACGGGCGGCTGCAACTGGCCGCCGCCGCTTTCAGCATCCAGCAGAAAAACGCCCTGACGCCCGATGCCGACCCCACGCACATGTGCATGAGCGCCACCGGCCCCGGCCCGTGCATGACGCAGTCGGGCCGGCAGCGCACGCGCGGGCTGGAGCTGGAAGGGCGCGCCGCGCTGGCGCAAGCCACGCATATCCATGCCAGCCTGACCTGGCTGGCGCCCCAAATCACCGCCAGCAACGGCGCTGATCTGGGCAAGCGCCCCGTCAATATTCCGCGCGCCACGGCTGCGCTGTGGGCCGAGCGCGCCTTCACGCCCCGGCTGCGGCTGGGCCTGGGCGTGCGCCACACCGGCAGCGCCTGGGCCGATGCGGCCAACACCTTGCGCGTGCCCGGCCACACCCTGCTGGACGCCGCCGCGCACTACGCCATCAGCCCGCACCTGACGCTTTCCGTGCGCGCCGCCAACCTGGCCAACCGCCGCTTTGCCGCCTGCTCCAGCGCCAGCTACTGCAACTGGGGCCAGGCCCGCGCCATCAGCGCCGAACTCGACTATCAATGGTGAGCCGCATGAACCCGAATCCGGATGCCAGCATGAACGCGCAAGCGCCTGAACCACCCGGCTTTCCCGCGCCGGGCGTGGAAGGCTTTCAGGCCGACTTTTCCCTGTGGCCCGTGCTGCTGGCGCGTCTGCCCGGGCGCCAGCCTGGCCAGCCAGGGTTGGAGCGCGCCCGCCAGTGGCTGGACACGCTGGAAGCCGCCCTGCAACGCCAGCAGCCCTTTGCCGTGGTGTGCGACATGAACGCCTACATCAGCCACAAAGGCGAATCGCCCGAAGAAAAGAAAGCCGCCGCGCTCTGGATGAAAAGCCACCTGGCGGCCTTTCACCAGTATTGCCGGGGCAACGTTTACGTGATTGGCGACGATGCCGCCCGCGCCGCCTTGCTGGCATCAGGCCGCCAGCAGGCCGGCGCCAGCCCCGTGCGCATTGCCGCCGCCGCCACCTTGCCCGAAGCCGTGGCGCTGGCCCGCCAGATGCTGGCGTAAGGCCCGTGGGGAGCATCGGGAAAGCTTGTTTTCAGCTCTCGAATCCATAGCGTGATGTCCTAGTGGAATGGGCGCTGGCGCCGTTTTGGCGCCCTATAAATCAGCTCCTGTTTTTAATGGCCTGGCAGACGATCCAGAGGGTGACAGCTTCAAAGCGGACATGCTTCGCTGGCTTGCTTGGACATCCTTCAAAGAGCCTGCCAGGCAGCGGGCAACGTTCGGCGGGGCCTTGGGTTCGCGCTTTGCCCGTTTTTCAATGAATGTGAAAAGGAAATGGGGAAATGGCGGAAATGGCGCGCCGCATCTTCCTGCAAGCCTTGCCGCACATGCCGCACAAGGCGGGCGGATTGGATGCCCTTAATGGCCATCGCTGCGCTTGAACCGGGCTGCCCGCAAGCCGAAGCAGCCATCCAGCCCTGCGTTGGGCGGAAGCATCCGCCGTTCGCGCATTTGTTATTTGCGCCGCTCTTCCACGGCAATGCCGTGGTCGTGTAGCCAGGCGCGCACTTTTTTCTCTACTTCAGGGTCGCGCGGCCCTGTGAAGAAATAGCGCTGGAAGGTATTGCCAGCCGCGTTGACTGCGCGCGGATCCACTCCCAGCTCCAGCAGACGCGGAATATCGGCAAAGCTGCCAATCATTGCGGCATGGTGCAGTAGCGTGCGGCCATCCTTCGTGCGTGCATGTACATCGGCTTTTGCATCTAGCAGCAGTTGCACGTTGGCCTGAGTGCTCGGCCCCAAAGCCGGGAACAGGAGTGTTTCGCCCAATCGGTTTTTTACTTCAGTGGGGAATCCTCGCTCTAGTAGCGCGGCCAGCCAGCGGCTGTCAGCCAGCTTGGCGGCCAGGTGCATGGAGGTGTCGCGCGCGTCGCCCAGCCAGGCGGGGTCTGCTCCCAGCTCCAGCAGGCTGTCAAAGGCGCGGCGGTTGCCTTCCACCATGGCAACGTCCAGCGGCGTCATTTCTCTGGCATTGCGGCTGTTGAGGCTCGCACCTTCGGCCAGCAGCTGGCGCGCCTGCGCCAAATCACCTTTGGCTGCCGCCTGATATAGCGCTGCATCCTTTGGGGTCGCGAATTTTCCATTGCTCATATCTGAACCTTGCTGACCGCAGGCCGAAGCAGCCATAAAGGCCAGCGTGGACAGAAGCATCCATCGTCTGCGCATCATGTTACGTAGGAAATAAAGGGAGAAAGCCATGGTAGCGGTTAAAAGAAAAGCGCCTGCGCGGGCTGCCAGGCGTCTTCTTTCTAATCAAATCTCAGAACCTGTTCAGCGTCTGGTTGTGAGAGGCGAAAAAGCGGCTCGGGAGGAGCTGCCAGGCGCAAACCACAAACGGGCTTCGTGTTTCCACGAGGATTTACAACGCAACAGGGCGCCCGAGGCCGCTTCGCATCAACGGATAAATCGTGAACGGGTTCTCAGACCTGGCCTATCAAAACCAGCCTGCAATCGTTTTGCCGATACCGGCAAGGGCATTGCCCACCTTTTGCACGCCATGACTGATGGCGCTGCCGATCTTCTGTGCGCCTTGCGTCACCTTGTCACCCAGCCATTGCGCGCCCTGAGCCAGCTTGCCACTGGCCCATTTCACACCGTTGGCGGCCTTGCCAGCGACCCATTTGATGCCATCGCCCGCCTTGTCAATCAGTACGGCAGCCTTGCGGCTTACGCCGTCAATCAATGCATTGGCACGCTCGCCCACTGATTCAACGAATGAGGCTGCTTGGCCGAACGGCTTTTCAAGGCCGAGTGCTTTGCCTGTATTGCGCAGCACGTTGCCAAAAAACGAGGCTCCTTCGCGGACCGCATCGCCCACAAAATCGCCGCCTTCTCTTACAACGCCAGCGCCTGCATCCAGAAAGCCATCGGCCACTTCACCCGTTGCCTGGATGCCTCCAGACAGCACACGCCCCTTGGCGATTTCATTTTGGAAGATGGCGCTGACGGCCTGGCTCCTCTCATTAAATATCTTGCCCGCATTGAAACCGGCTTCAAAAGCATTACTCCCCGCCGATGTCAGCAAGTTGAATCCGGCTTCTCCGAGATGCTCTGTCGCAGAAAGAGGAAGCGGCTTGCCTGCTGGGTGATAAGGGGCGCCTTCGCGCATGGCTTCGACATAAGCCTGGCCATCTCCTTTGCCTCCATGCAACTCCACGGAATTCAACACAGGGATTTTGGAAGCGCCTTTTGGAGCTTCCAAGCGCCATTCATGCCCTACGGCGTCGGGTGCGAGCATCGCCCCTTGCTGAATTCCCGTCAGCAATTCGCCTTCTATGTTGTAGCGGCGAATCTGGCCGTTGTTGGCCAATTCCTCACGAAGGGCATTGGGAGTCTTGCTCGGATCAAGACTGCGCAAGGTGTTGTCGCTCAAGCCAGCTGCATTGAAAGTCACGCCAGGCGCGCCTGTTGCCACCATGGCGGCTGACGCCAAACCTCCACCCAGAGAATGCCCCGTGAAAATTACGTTGCCTTCGCCAAAAGCGTCAATGGCGGTCCACGCCAGAAGTCTCGCCTGTTCATATTGTTTGGTTTCCAAGTTTGAGGCTTGACCAAAATTGGCTTTACTGTCCCAGCCTGGACCTTTTTCGCCAAACCAATTATCCGTGCCACGAAATGCAACGACATACTGCCCTTTGTCATTCTGATAGATGGCGGCATCAAAACCACTCTGCTCATCACGCAGCATGTCAGGCGTAAGGTTAGAAATGTAAACATTATTGTTATTGCCATCCACAAAATGATCACCTGCTGGACGCAGGCGCTGCCACCCAGCATTTCTCAACTCCCTTTCGGATTGCGTATGAGTCAGCTTCGTTTTTTCTGATTCGTACGCATCATTGGCCATCATGGATAGTTGTAAATCCAGATCTTTTTGTGGCGCTATGCCCCTGGCGCTGTCGGCAAATGTGCCGTCGCCTATCGGATAGCCCCGGCTGTGGTCCACTTTGGCGGAAGCTGCCTGGGCGGGGCTGCAAAAATGCGCTTGGGAACAGGAATGGCCAGGGCCGTATGCGCCTACTCTCATGGTCTGAACTCCGGTGAACGTGTTGGAACAGCATGCAGCGTAAAAACACGCTCAGTTCTTGTCTAGCTAGGATGGTTCCTAGCTGGTAAGCACCCTAGCTAGGGTATCTACTGGATGGCTGTGCTCTGTCCCTGCATGTGCCGATCAAAAAAACCGGGAGTGCCAACCTGAACCTGCTCTTCGAGTTGGCTATTTTTCGTAGTGAACGGGATGCGATAGCAGCAATTCGAAAAGCACTCAACCCTCACCCCGTGCTAGGGCCTGTTGAGAATTACCGATACTGAATCACAGCTGAAGCCAGATAGATCACCGCCTTGAAGCTGGCGTCGATCGGGCCTTTGCGAGATCACGATTGGCACGCCTTGCGCTTGTAATGGCTCTATCAGCCATTGGACATCAAAAGCCTTGTCCGCCAGCAGCGCCCCAAACTTTTGGTTCCGGATCATCTCTTCGACTCCTTTGCTGTCATGCCGCTGGCCTGGCATCAGAGCGAACTTGAC
>NZ_JARVII010000060.1:0-1965 GCF_029813755.1 Ottowia cancrivicina
CGGTGATGCCCTTCAGGATCTGCTCGCGCTGGCTTTCGGGCGCAGCCTGCGCGCGCTCCAGCGTCTGTTTGGTTTCTTCCATCCGGGCCTTGAGCATTTATATTTAAGTCAATCAATAATTACAAGAAAAAAGCCTAAACTATATATAAGCAATGCTCTTTTATTGGACATTTTATAAAATTCATAAAAATTGGAATCAACATATTTTTTGAATGTCTCAACAATGTATCCCATTAGTGTTATAAAAATACATTGCCAGATAACATAGTAGCTGTTGTCTAACTTCCAGAAGATAGCTGCAGACAATGCGGATTCAGCGTATAGAAATAATATGGCGTCAATATGCCACTTTCCTTTCATTTGATTAATTATGTGTTCTCTCGCTGGCATGCTAGCATCCCTCAATGAAGGATTGGTATATATCTTTTGCGGTGCCTGTAAAAAATAGAGCCATGGCCGTCGATAAATCTTTTGCGGACCGCAGAGATGCGAATCCGGGCAATATGTTTCCAATAAATTTGCCAATTGCCCTGTAACACCCCTCCAAGAAGAAGTGCGAGTATGTCCATATCCCAAGTCCAATTACAGCGAGCTTGCCAGCCAAACTCAGTCCTGCAAATGCAACTCCAAGCATTGGAATGCCGAACGAGATAAATGTTAAGATGGCTCCACCAAGCAATATAAATAGCGATGACATCCCCACGATTACCAAGAACCATAAGAAAAATAATAGTGCATGCGTGAAAATGGTGAATAGGATGCCACCGTTTCCACTCCCTTCTATCAGATAAGGCCCGTATCCTGATCAATGACGATGTAGCCCAACCCCTTCCATCTATGCCTATTGCTGCTTTGCTTTCCTCATGCGAGATCACTTCTTTTCTTACATTGACAGCATTTTAATTTTACAAGCAATCTCCCTATCTATGGTCAGCTTCGTCAGCGCCGTGGCGGCCGCTTATTACAAGCTTTCGATCTTGTTATTAAATATTATTAAGGGCGAATCAAACAAGCGTAAAAAAATGAGAACAAACAATACGATCGATAGATTCATCGCCGCCGATATTTGCATATTACACAGGCAAAGCAATACCGCGAACGAATGCGACAACAATATAAAAATGAAAGCTTTCATCATCTTTTTTATTAGCGCCCAAAATATAATACATACAAGCGTCAATACGTATAAGAAATAGATAATTACTGGTTTGTCAATAATGTATTTCGTGCATATAATATAATCAATACAACAAGCCAATAAACATAATTGAATAACAGGTTCTCTAAAGATAGCCGTCAATATCTGTTTAATCAACTTGATCGTAAGATCAGGCCTTGATCTTCTTGACGCGGACGTCTGCTTCAAGAGAAACTGACTGAAAAAGAGTGCATCCAATGTCGCATGATAGATGATATATGCAAGCAGCTTCATCCGCCTATCTCCAAAGGATCCTTATTAAAAAGACATTGAAGTGGCGTATCTCCTCCCAAAGTATCCAAACTTATTCCCAGTATACTGAGAATTATTCCCGTTAATTTCCCTGCGATTTCTCCAATGCCAAATGCAGCAAAGACGCCATATGCGGAAAGCATATACCCTAGTCCGCCTGTGAAACATTTAATTTTTGTAGTTTGATCTGCTGCACTGCCGCTATGTAACCATGACGCTAGTGAAGCGACATATACGGTCAGGATAGGAACAATTATGGCCAAGGTTATTGCTATTGAAGCAATTCCTATTGGACCTGTCATTATTGCAGCGGCAGCATCATTCAAGAGGGTCAAGATTACAGCGCCCGCCCCCACTCCTAAAAGAAAGGCTACAGCCCCATTCCCGCTCCCCTCAATCAAATAAGCCCCCGCTCCGGTTTCCGGATCAATAACAATATATCCAAATCCCTTCCACCCGTGCTTGTTGATGCTCTTCTCATGCACGGTCACTTCCTTGCCAGCATTGACGGCATT
>NZ_JARVII010000061.1:0-1906 GCF_029813755.1 Ottowia cancrivicina
TCAGGCCCGGGTCGCTCATCACCTGGCTCAGGCCATCAGAGATTTCTCCGCGCACACGGCCATCCAGCAGCGAAACCGTGCCTGCCGTGCCTTGCGTGAAGCTGGCAAATGACCTCGCCGGTGTACGCGCCAAGGCGGCCAGTGCTGTCACAAGGCCGCCGCCATCGGCTACGGCAGCCTCATCCAGCCGGTCTATGACGCCCTCGCCCCACTGCCGCATGTTGCGGTTCAGGCGCTGGCCCCAGCTGGGTTCGGCAGGCTGCTGCGCGGTTGAAGGGGCCGGGCTTCAGTCCGTGCACACTGGATTAATGGTTGATCTAGCCAAGCACAAGAGCCATTCGAATATATTGATCTTCTTGTTTATCTCATCAATCTGCGCTTCATGGCTTCATCATCAAACGGATTATTTTTCAGGATTTCATCTAGTTCACTTTTCTTTAATTGATGCCAGGATTTATTTATTATCCCAAACAATTCCAGCTCTTTAGCAAATATTATTCTTCGTGGATCACGTTGTGATTCTCTGTTGGCTAATTCATAACAACAGGCCATCTTAAAAATGATGATATTCATTAGCCAGTACATCAGTAGGTTTACATCTTTCGTCTTTCGCTCCTCAAAGATCATGCCCCTCTCCTCGACAATATATCTATAGTCATCTTCTTCAACCACAACAAACGGCGTTCCATCGCCTTGCGGTTGATCGAATACTGTTAACATCTGCGGCGGCGCATCTATCATGGCACCATACGCTTTTATTTGTTGTCTGATTTGATCAATATTCATTTTGCCACCTCGATAAGATATTCGTTCTCAATTAACCACTGTACATCAACTCGCGTTCCAACATTCGGAAGTATTTGAACGCCTCCGCCAGGTTGCCCAAATGCAGGCGCAATTTCACCTTCCAGCACCGGCAAGGGCTTGATGACTTCATATACATAAACATTGGATGCTCCTGCACCGGGAGCCAATGCCCTGGCATCAAACGCTGTTCCTGCGGGAGCCAGAAAACTCCCAACCGGTTCACCTACTCGGTCAAGCAAGACGCCCCTTTCCAGCACCCGTTCACGAGGTTTTCCAACAAATCCCGAGTTTTCAGGCCACTTCCACCCAACTCCATCTTGATATTCAATATATTGAAGACCATCATCCACCCGATGATTGAGTTCGGTTCGGCTAACTGAAGATTCAGTAGGAATGCTTGATCGAGTGCGAGGAGGTCTGGGCTGAAGAGCTTCTGCAGAAGATATTTGTTGCCTGCCTGCACCCTGTCCTCTGGTCAGCGCATTTTCTTCAGCAGGCAACCTGATTACTGGCCGCGTCAAAGCCGCAGGCCCCAGCAGTCCATTCATTGCAGCTGCGCCATGCAGCGCCGCTTGCAGCCGGGCCACGTTGGCGTCACTGGCATTTGCCGCCATTTCGCCGCGCGCCCAGTACTGGCCCGCCAAACTGGCATTGTTGAGGCTGTTGTAGGCCTCTGTGCCCAGCGCCTCGACCATTGCCAAGGGCGTGACGCCCAGGCCCAGGGCAGCGTAAACCGCCCTGTCCATCCAGCTGGCATCCGGATCCATCATGCCTTGCGTGGCCATGCGCATGCGCTCCTGATAGAAACCATGCGCGGGGGCATAGAGGTTCTCAACAGGCGGCAGTGGAGCTTGTGGCCTTTCAGCGGAAGGGCTGCGGTTTGCTGCAGGCCGAGTTGTCTCCGGCAGCCCCAGCCTTCTGGCGTTTTCCACGGTCGGCGCCCAATCCTGCGGCCTGGCCCACTCTGGCAGCGCTGGCTTTGAGGGCCGTATGGGCGTTGCAGGCGCAGCAGGCGCTTGCGCGCGGATGCGCTCGATCTGCTCTCTCAAGTTCAGCCCGCGCGCGTTGCGGCCTATGACTTGTCCGCCCAGGCGCGAGA
>NZ_JARVII010000062.1:0-1849 GCF_029813755.1 Ottowia cancrivicina
CAAGCCGAGCCGCACGGAACGGGTTACCGCTTCACCCTGGGCGCGGGCATCAGCTTCATGCAGCAGCAGCGCGTAGCCGAAGGCGGAGCCGACGATGACAACTGGCCGCAAACGTTTTTTTGCCATCAACCGAATATGCCGTTCATCGCTCCAATATCGCCTTTTATCGGAAGCTGGGCCTGAAAAGCGGAAATCGTTCACGCTTTTCATGAAATAAGGGCCAGCAGAAGCAAAAACCGGGTGTATAAAGCGTCCCGTTGAGAGCAGATCGCAATGTTGCTGGTTGTCCACATGACGTGAAGCGGCAGAGTCTTTGGTGTGAGCAAAGCTCGTTAACCAGAACAAGTTTGCCAATATGTATATTATCTAAACAAGGAATTGGTGCATGATAGGAATGATTGCATACGCCATTTTGGGCGGATTCATCTTGATTGCCGTGTTCATCAGCAACCGGCTGGTCAAAATTTTCGGGTGGTCGCTGTCACCCAATAAATTATTTCTTTTGCGCCTGGGAGTCTTTTTTGGTATATTTTTTATATTGTTTTTTGATCGAATTATCGGCATGATTCAGTTTGAATATATATGTTATCGCAAAGCGACGGTGAAACTTGATCCCGACTGGATAAAAGTGCGACGTGCAAAATTTGAGACAAAAGAGACTAAACTCTGGGGATATCTCGTTCCAACTTCCTGCACGGACTACAAATATCAGGATATAGATAGTGGGAAAGTATTTTTTTCTTTTACACAATGCTCCAGAGGGGGGGGTATTCTCCTCAAGATGATATCCTTTAATGGCAGTTCTGGTGGTGCTTCCTGTGTTGCCAAAGAGATGCCGGATATTTTTCATGCTATTAACGTTGATGCTCTTATAGAGAAAGGAGATTCACAATGAGCTACATTCAATCCGCCTATATCAATGCATTACTTGCAGATGCGGCCTATATAGATTTGCCAATAGGAACTATAGTCCAAGATCAATTGAAAGATAAAGAAGGAACACTATCGAGGCGCATGACGCTCCCATTGGCGAAATTCATAGCCGACAATTTCGAAGTCATTAACACCAGATTGGCTCATGATATTCCGGTGCTGGATTCAGGATTTGACGCCATTGTCTGGAAGGGCCGCAAAGGAACGCCTTATGAAGGTAAAATCTTTCTTTCCGCAAGGGGGACAGAATCAGGCACTGATATGTTGATTGCAGATGTCGACTTAACCATTAATTCATTGGCCCGAAGCCAGGCCATTGATATGATTAACTGGTGGAGCCGGATTACGACAGAAAGAGGTAAACCTGCTTTGCAAGTTGAGTACAAGAATCGATATGTTTACGACGAGCACGCAGGCCATGATATTTTCATTGGAAGGGAATTCGTGCTTGCGCCAGCCGTGCAAGGCGAAGGTCTGATTTCTGCCGAAGATCTAGCGCGCGGCGTGCAAGTCAATGGCCATAGCCTGGGCGGGCACCTGGCCAGTGCGTTTGCGCGCATATTTGGAAGACAAACCCATATTGAGCACATCAGCACATTCAATAGCGCAGGATTTGCGCCAGACGGTGATGCTATTTTTCAGCAGCTTCAAGGACTATTGCCGCAAGAATATGGCTTGCCATCTTTCCCCGATGCGCAATTGCAAAGCAATTATTTTGCGGGCAATGGCATCAACGTCACGACCAATTCCTTTTATTTCAACCAGGTAGGGCGAAGAATTTCCCTGTTTCAGGAAGAAGGCACGGGCCTGACCAACCATTACATGTACCGCCTCACGGACATGCTTGCGCTGGGCAATGCGCTGGAAAAACTCGCGCCTGATTTGAGCATTGAAGCCCTGAACCAAATCGTTTCAT
>NZ_JARVII010000063.1:0-1745 GCF_029813755.1 Ottowia cancrivicina
CCTGAAGGCGCGCCGCTGACGTGCAGCCTCACGCGCGCCCCGCAAGGCATGAGCCTGAATGGCTGCACCGTGCAATGGACGCCCACGGCCGCCGCTGCGAACGTGCCCGTGGCCCTGCGCGTGAGCGACGGGCAGTCCTACGCCGAGCAGTCCTGGCAAATCACCGTCACGGCAGCTGCGCCAACGCCAACCGTCACTCCAACGCCCACGTCCAGCCCGTCGCCAACACCGACGCCTACGCCTAGCCCGACACCCACGCCAACCGTCATCCCGACGCCGACCGTCACGCCGACGCCCACGCCGCCAGCCGTTGCCCCGCTGGCTGCGCAACTGCACTTCAGCGCGCGCTATGTGGCCGCTGGCAGCGCCACCATCGTCAGCGTGGCGGCCACGGGCGGCCAGCCGCCTTACACGCTGCAAAGCCTGCACGTGGATGGCACGGCGCACCCCGTCAGCGCTGGCAGCCTGCAAGCGAGCCTGGTCTCCAGCGTCATGGGCCGCCACGATGTCACCGCCGTGCTGCGCGACAGCCGGGGCGCCACGGTCACCGCGCAAGACTGGTATGCCGTGACAGACCCGTTGGACGCAGACGAGCCGGTGGCGCGCATCAGCAGCCCGGGCGACTCTGCGGACATCGTGGTGGCGGACGTCACGGAGCCGGCGGCCATCCTGGGCCAGGCCACGGACAGCCACTTTGCCGAATACGAGCTGCTCATCAGCGCAGCCGGGCAAAACCAGTGGAGCCGCCTCAAGCGGGGCAATGCCCCCGTAGCCGCAGGCGGCGAGCTGGGGCGGCTCCATCCGCAAGCGCTGGCCAACGGCCTGTACGACATTGCCCTGATCGTGCGCGACACGGCGGGCAAAGAAGCCAGCGCCCGCATCAGCGTTGCCATCAGCGGCCAGCAAAAGGCCGCCCCCTTGCGCCTGGCCTTTGAAGACCTGAGCTTTGACATCGAAGGCCTGCCGCTGCAAGTGGTGCGCACCTACGACAGCCTCAGACGCCACGAAGCGCTGGACTTTGGCTACGGCTGGAGCGTGCAATACCAGGACGTAGCCATCCAGACCAACGGCATCGTCGGCCGCAGCTGGAGCGCCGAACAAAGCGGCGCGGGCTTTGGCCGCAAGATCTGCATCCGCCCCGCAGGCAGCCGCGTGGTGGCCGTGCGCCTGCCAGGCGGCCGGCTGGAGCAATTTGAAGCCCGCGCGGAGCCTGAATGCGTCACCCCCATTCAGTGGGCCAGCAACCCCAGCGCCCACATCACCTGGCGCCCGCGTGGCCGGGGCCACTCGGGCGCCAGCCTTGAAGCGCTGGGCAGCTGGCTGGACCTGCGCATCGTCGGCGGCCAGCTCACCGACTACGGCTCAGGAGAAACCTACAACCCCACCCAGTGGAAATACACCACGCGCGAAGGCGTGGAATTCATTCTGGACAGCAGCCGTGGTCTGGCAGGCGGCATCCAGCAAATCAAGGACCGGCAAGGCAACACCGTGCAATTTGCCGCTGACGGCATCCGCCACTCGGGCGGCTGGAGCCTGCGCTTTGAACGCGACGCGCAAAAGCGCATCACCCGCATCACAGGCCCTGGCGGCGTGCAGCGGCGCTACAGCTACGACGCGGCGGGCAACCTTGCCGCTGCCATTGAGCCAGACGGCACACAAGCGGCCTACGGCTACGAAGACGCAAGCCAGCCGCACGCGCTGACCCGCTACAGCGACCCGGCGGGCCGCCTGCAACTCAAAGCCGA